>JAITDF010000370.1 GCA_031282705.1 Opitutaceae bacterium
GGTGGAAATACAATCCCGAGGCGCTTCACACGACTTTCGACGCGCTGCCGGAAGAATATATTATAGATGAGGGCGAATGGCTGTGCCGGACGGTGGCAAGGCCGCTGGGCGGGTTGGCGCTTGTGAAGTTTTGGCGGGAGAATCTCACCGACCGCAATTGGGACGCCGCGCAGGAAATTTTCGCGCTCCCGGCAGGGATTGTGATTTTGCCGCCGGAGGTGGCGGCGGACGCGGAAACGACGAGGAAGTATTTGGAGGTGGCGGAACGCATCTCGAAGGGGGCGCCGGGGGTGTTGCCCGCGGGGAGCCAGTTTATCCCGGTGAAGTTTCCGACGGAGATAGTGCCGTTGTTCAAGGATCGAAAAGCGGATTTGCAGGCGCGGCTAATCCTCGCGGGAACAGGGGGATTGCTGACGTCTTTGGCGCAGCCGGCTGGATTGGGGAGCGGGGCGGCGGATACGCAGGCGGATGTGTTTGCGCGGTTGGCGGCGGCGGATGCCGCGAGGATTTCCGAGGTGCTTCAACGGCGGCTCGACCGCGAGGTGCTGGAGCGGGCTTTCCCGATGCGGCGGCGGCTGGCGTATTTCCGCATTGGCGGCGAGGAGCCGGATGACTCGGATGCTTATGCGGCGCGGGTGGTGTCGCTGGCGGGTGCGGGGTATATCACCGATGCCGGAGAGGCGGCGGAGAAGCTGGGCATGACGATTGTGCGCGCCGATGGGGCGGCGGGAGTGCCAAGCGGCGCGGGGGCGGATGACGCCGTAGGTGCGCCTTCGCCTATTACGAATTACGAAGATAATCGGGCGTGCCCGCGAATTACGAATGGGGCTGGCGCCGAGGATGGCGCGGCGGGAAATGGGACAAAAGGGACGCAAGGGACGGCAGGGACAAAAGGGGACTCCGGACAGGGGACGGCGCTGGCGGACCTGCAAAGGGACACGCTGGGGAAGCTGGCGGAGGCCGAACGGCAGGATTGGGCGCCGCTCGAAGACAGGCTGGCGGCGTTGGCTGATGCCAAAGACGAGGCGGCGTTTCGCGAGGCGGCGGAGAAGCTGAGGGAGGAACTGCCTGATATTTTAGAGGAGGTCTATGCGTCGGGGAAAACCGCCCAAACGCTGGCTGATGCGATGGCGAAGGCGGCGGAGTTGGGGGTCCATGCGGATGCGTCGGAGGCGCCTGCGGCGCCGATTACGAATGGTGGCGAGCCTGTCGCCAACGCCCAAAACACTCCGGCACCCGGACAGGGCGGGAGCGGCAACCTGCCGCCGCGCGGCGCTTCCGGCAATGGCACTCCGGGTAGCTTTATTAGCCCGGGCGCGGGTGGACAATCTTCGGGTGGACAAGGCGCGGGTGGACAAGGCGGCGGAACTCAATCCGGCGGGAGCAAAAACCAGCGCAGGGCGCAACGCCTGCGCGCGGACTACGATTCGGTTTTCGGCACCACTCCGGCCTCGGCGGCCAGACGGGCTTTCAGCCGCAACGAGCGCATTCCCCTCGTGAATGGTCAGCCGTCGAACCTTAGATGGGGCGGCACACATATCACAAAAGACCACCCAGAACGGATGCGCTGGTTTGGCGCCGCGAAACTTGCCGCAAGCAATCCGGACAAAATCATGACTTCGCCCCAAGACAGCGGGGTCTTGATGCACAACAAACTATTTAAAAAGGGCGGCAAAGAGTTCGTCTTGGTGGTCCTCATCAACAAGCAGAAGCGGAAGGCCTTTGATTATATCCCCATGAAAGCCTCCGCCGCGCGCAACAAAGGATATATACCATGATTCACGCCCAAAAAAAATGCGCCCCCCGAAGAGGGCGCGTATGGTCGGCGTCCCAACCATACACCGCGGAATCGCCGAAACGACCCGAACGTCGCGCACACAAGACGTTTCTCCCGCCCGCGTCAACACCTCTTTTCAAACTTTTCTCACTTTTTAACCGAGTCTTAACATGTGGATAATACCAACGCGAACCGACCTTACCCGCGCCTTGACCGGGCCGGAACTTGAAGCCGTCGAAACGGCGGCGGTGGAATCCGGCGCGCCGGACCCGTTGCCGGGGACGCTCGCGGCGGCGGTGCAACTCGCCCGCGGATACATCGCGGCGTGCCCGCGCAACCGCCTTGGCCCGGCGGACTCTATTCCTGATGCGCTGTTGTCCAGCGTCGTCGCGATCGCGCGATGGAACCTGCTGACGCGGTTTCCCGATGTGGGCTTAACCAGCGATGCGCGGCGGGCGGAATACTCTGATGCGCTGACCACGCTGAGGGATTGCGCGGCGTGCAAATTCGCGGTGGAGGCGCCGCCGGACGAACCCGCGGCACCGGAGGCGGTGCATTATCCGGAGGCGGCGGCGGGATGCAGGGAGCTTCGGGTGACTCTTAACCATACGGAGGGGCTGTAACCGATGACTATTCCAATTACGAATTACGAATTACAAAGGGCGGCTGGCGCCGGGGGTAAGGACTCCGGACGCGGGACTCCGGACGCAGGGGGAAGGGACGCGGGGGGGGCGGTGCGCAATGCCGCCGTTTCGCGGCATGAGATTTGCCGGGCGGGGGAATGGCCGATTCGCATCTACGCGGGGGCGTTGCCACGGGAGACGTGGTCGGGGCTGGGCGCCAAGGATGGCGACACGCTGGTCAATATCGTGCAGGTGGTGGATGGGGCGTGCCTCGACGCCTTTGTGCGCAATTGGCGCGAGGGCGAGGATCTGCTGGTGGATTATGACCACTCTGCCGACGAGGGTAAGGGCACGGCGGCGGCGGGCTGGATGAGCGCGCCGCGAGTGGAGGGCGAGGCGCTGACCGCCAACATCGCATGGACCGATCCGGCGGACGTTACGACGCGCCGTTACCGCTTCTTTTCCCCGACGTTCGACGGGGGCGCGGCACTCCAACACCTCGGGGGAAATCGTTTCCGCCCGACAAAGATTTTGCGGGGGGCGGTCACGAATCGCCCGAACATCCGCAGCATTTCTCCCCTCGCGAACGACGAGGGGGACCCAACCGAAAAACCAACACACATCATGGATGACCTGAAACAAATCGCCGCCGCCCTTGGGCTGGCTGAGGACGCGGCGCTGGCGGACATACTCGCCGAAATTGAGAAACGCGCCAAGGCAACCGCCGAGGCGGAGACGGAGATCGTCGCCAACCGCAGGGCGGAGGCCGCGGCACTGGCCAACGCGCACGGCATCACGGATAGCGGGAAACTGGTGGAGTTTGAAAAACTCTACCTCGCCAACCGCGCGACGGCGAAGACGCTGCTTGGCTTTTTGCCGACGGCGGCTGCGGCTGGCGCCGGTAAAACCGCGCTGACTAATGCGCACCCGGCCAAGACGCCCGCGACGGGCGGGGGTGAACGCGAGGCTTCCGGCCAATTTTTGGAGAAGGCCAAGGCGCAGGCGGCGGCGGAGAAAATCCCGCTCGCCAATGCCATTGCCGCCCTCGCGGAGGCTGAACCCGCCCTTTATGCGGCGTATCGCGACGGGCTGGGAGGAGGGGGCGCGGCGTAATTTTTTCGACGGGATTCGACGCAAATCGAGTTCGGTCGACTGAAAACGAAAACCAACAACCAAACTGAATCATGAGCGAACAAATCACTACTACGGACGGCCCGGATGTCTCTTTCCCCGCCGACGCATCTTTAACGAAAGCCGACCACGACGCGCTCGTCTCGCTGACCGCGGACGGAAAGGCGAAGCGGGCGGCCAGCACTGTAGCCATCGGCACGTTGCGCCAGATTGACCCGGACACGGGGGTCGCCCGCGTGCGTCTGCTGCGCGCCGGGGGGACCGTGCGCGGTCTCGCGGGGGCGGCAATCGCCGCCGGAGCCGCCGTGTTTGCCACGGCGACGGGCACCCTGACGGGGACGGCGGGAAGCGCCGAACTCGCCACGCGCATCGGCGTGAAGGTCACGCCGGGCACCTGCGCGGCAGGGGACGTTATAGAGTTTATCTGACGCCGTCGGCGAACGACGAAACTCGACTGAAATTGGAAACAACAACCAACAAACCAAAGAAAAATCATGAAATCCAACGCAACTCACAATCCGGCGCTCACCTCGGTGTTCACCGCGTATCTGTCGCAGGCGGGCGGTGCGGGCTTTGCAGGCCCTGTCCTCGCGCCGGCTTTTAACACAGCCGAGCAATCGGCGTCTTACTACGTGTTCCCCTCGGGGAACGCACTCAACATTCCGGCGCTTCGCGCACGGGCGCCCGGCACGAAGTTTGAGCGCTCGATGCCGCTGGTCTCGGATGACACGTTCAATTGCCGAAACTACGGCCACGAAACGCCTGTGCCGGACGAAGACCGCCGCAAATATGCGAGCGCGTTCAGCGCGGACAAGGCGGCGGTGGAGCGCAATGCGCGCGTTATCGCCGCAAATCACGAACGGCGCGTAAAGGCGTTGTTCGCCGGAGCCGGGGTGCCAAGCGGGTCGCCGACCATCAAGTGGGGTATCCTCACCGGAGACCCGGAGGATATCGCCGATCCGGTGGCGGACGTGAAAGCGGGCGCCGCACTCATTCGCACGGCGACGGGGGTGGCACCTAATACGCTCGTGGTGAGCTGGGAGGTGTTTCAGTTTTTGCAGCTGAATCCGAAGATTCGGGCGCAGTTTTTCTCGAACACGGATGGCGTTGTTACGCGCGAAATGTTGGCCGCGATATTTGAGGTGAAAAACCTCGTCGTGGCGGACCTTACGCTGAATACGGCGCCGGAAGGGCGGGCGGCAGCCAACGCGAGCGTGTGGGGGGATGATGTTGTGCTGGCTTACACGGCGGCGCCGGGGGCGTCGCTGGAAGAGTTTAGCGCGGCGCGGACGTTCGTCTGGGGCGGTGCGGGCGGTGGCAAT
>JAITDF010000452.1 GCA_031282705.1 Opitutaceae bacterium
CGATTTTGTGTTTAAGGCCAAATTTCACGCATGAGGAAATATTACGTAATTAGTTTATAATTAACGGATTAATTTTTCAAAGTGCCCTTGATGGATTCCGTGGGTTTCTCGCTGTGCCCGTCACCCATGGCTGACCGCTGCCGTCCTTCCGGGGCTGACCGCCGCGCTGCTCCGGGGCTTCACTGTCTCAAAAATAGTGACTCCCTCGTTTTTTTTGCAGTCCGCCAGGGAAACCGGCACGGCTCCTCATCCGCAACGGATGAGCACGTAGTCCAAAATCCGGTTCAGAGATGCTTGCCCGGGACGTCAGGACTTGCTTCGGCAGTAATCCCGCTTGCGGGAGCGTTCATCTCATATTGTGCCGTCCGTTGCGCTTTTTGTTTTTTCGGGGGGGGAGGGCATGGCCGCCGTGTCCGGGGTTTTGCGGCCTCTTTCCTTCCACTGGGTCGGGCGTCATGTCTTCTTTTCGCGGTTGTTCTTTTTCTCCGGGGCGGGCGGGGGCGGCTCCTGGCCGGGGGCGGGGAGGATTTTGTAGGGGATCGCCGGGGCGGCGATGCTGATTTTGCGTCCGCGCACGCGTTGCGTGCCTTCGATGACGAAGATGCCGTCGGCGCCGGCGCGCTTCGGATCGAGGACTTTTATTTTGACGACACCTTCGGTTTCACCGGGGTTGAATTGCGCGGAGGTGATTGACACGCCTTTGCCGAGGCGGAGGGCGGTGACGCGGACGGGGAGGGTGGCGGGGTCGGCGGCGTTGGCGTTGGCGCGTTGTTTTTGCTTGTTTTGTTTGGCGCGGGCGGCGGGGGCGGCGGGTTGCAGCCTGGCTTTTTCCTCCGCGGTGAGGGGGCGGCGGGTGATGCGGACGGGGATTTCGACTTCCTGGTCAACGGCAAGCTCGACGGGGCCGGCGGGGAGGGGGACTTCGACGAAGAAGGTCGGGGGCGCGGTGACGACGAGGTAGCTTTGGGCGACGGGGACGGTGTGGTAGTAGAAGAATGCCTGCATGAGCTCCTCGGCGGCGGCGACGTTGTGGCGGACGGTTTTGCCTTCGATTTCGGCTTCGGCCCGGAAGCGGGGGGCGTAGGTGCCGGGGGCGGCGTCGCGGGGGGCGACGAGGGAGAGGAAGGCGGCGTTTTTGCCGGCGGGGATGGTGGAGGCGGCGAGGTCGAAGCCGGGGGGGAGGTCTTCAACGTGGAGGCGGATTTCGCCGTCGAAGTCGTCTATGCGGACGGCTTTGATTTGGGCGACGACGGCGCCGCCGGCGGGGACGGAGAGGTTGTCGGGGGTGATGCGGAGTTCGTAGTCGGGTTGGGCGGGGGCGATGCGGAGGCGGTAGGCGTGGGCGGGGGAGCCTTTGCCTTGGGTGTCGGCGAGCATGACGCGGTAGGTGCCGTCTTCGGGGATGGTGACGGAGAGGCGGGGGTCGGCGTGGTGGGTGATGAGGCCGTAGCGCGGGTCGGTGACGTCGTCGGAGGAGAGGTTTGGGGGGCGGGCGCCGGCTTCGCGGACGGCGGCGCGGAAGGGGGCTTCGGGGGCGAGATAGAGCTTGGCGTCGAGGGGGGAGCCGAGACGGCGGGCCATGACGTCGATGACGAGTTTTTCGCCTTTTTTGGCGGTGAAGGAATACCAGTCGGTGTCGCCGGGGCGGGAGATGCGTCCGTTGATGGTGACGGGGGTTTCGACGTGCTGGGCTGTCCTTTGGGTGTCGTTGTTTTTGCGCTCGTCCTCGAAGGTTTCGGGGAGGGAGCCGAGTTCAAAGGGGAGGGAGTTGGTGGAGCCGAGTTTGGTGGGGGCGTTGATGTGGATGGTGCCGGGTTCTTTGCCGGCGAAGGAGGCGCGGCGTCTGACGGTGGAGCCGGGGAGGTTTATGCCGGTGGCGGTGATGAGGATGTTTTCGGTGCCGGCGCGGGCGCCGAGGGGGTAGAGGTCGGTGATGTAGGGGAGTTCGCCGATGGTCATGCGGTAAACAAGGTCGGTGCGTCCGCGGGAGACGGCGTCCCAGATTTCGACTTCATAGTCGCCGTCGGCGGGGACTTTCCAGAGGAGGACGGGGTCGGGGTCGAAGCGGAAGTCGTCGGCTTCCTCAATGAGTTTGCCGGTGCCGGCGGCGTAGAGGGCGATTTTGGGCTGGAACCAGCCGGGCACGCCGTCGGCGAGGTAGGGTTTGATGGAGCGGCCTTTTACCTGAATGAGCAGGTTTTGCCCGGCGGTGGCGTGGAAGCGGAAGCGGTCGCGGTCATAGCGGAGGCACTGGCCGTTGATGATGACGGGGAGCGCGGGAAGAATTTGCGGGGCGCCGGCGGTGTCGGGCTTTTTTTCCAAAACTTCAGGGAGGGTGCCGATTTCGAAACGGAAGCGGTTGGAAAGGCCGCTGTCGGCCATGATGCGGAGGTCGCGCACGCCGGGGGCGGCGGCGGGGGCGATGGTGAGGCGGAGGCGCGCGGTCTGGGAGGCGACGAGGTCGTCTTTCTTGGCTTCGCGGATTTGCTCCTCGGTGGGTTCGATAACGGAGAGCACCTGGCCGGTGACGCCGCCGCCGCTGATCTGGACTTCGCGGGCGCCGTCAATGGAGCGGCCCATGAGTTCGATTTCGAGGGTCTGCCCGCGCCGCGCGCCGGCGGGGTAGAGGTGCTCGATGTAAGGCGCGGCGGCGAGCGGCGCCGGCAGCGCGGCGGCGAGCGCGAGGGCGAGCGCGGCAGGGGCGCGGAGGAGAAGCGGGGGGCGGCGGCGGGGGAGGGTTTGGCGGTGCATGGTGCGGATTGGGAAATGCGATAGGGAAATGTGCAATAAAAAGACGCTCAAGGCGGCCCGCGATTACACAACCAGAAAGGCCGGGGCAAAAAGGCCGGAGGCGACCGCGCCGCGGGGCGGCGCGTTGCGCTGGCGGGGCAAGCGGGACGTTTGCCCCACTTTTTTTGGAACCGGGTTACGTTTCGGGCGGGGCAGGGGTTGGGTGGAGGGCATGTCAATGACTGTTGGTGAAATTGTTGCCGAGGCGCGCCAGCTTCCGCCGGGGCAGATCGGCGACCTGTTCGACTGGTTGCTGGCGGAGTCGTTTGCCGTGCCGACGCCAGAGGCGGACGCGGCATGGAGAATCGAAGTCCGGCGGCGGCTCGCGGAGATGGATTCCGGCGCCGTGACGGGCGTGCCGGCAGAACGGGTGATGGCGGAATTGCGCGAAATCGCCGGGTCATGAAACCGTGCGTTTTCCCCGACGCCGGGGCGGAGTTGCTGGAGGCGGGCCGGCATTATCCTAAATTCCGCAGTTGAACATCTGCTTGAATGGCGGAATGCATTGTTGTTATGACAGTTAAATGAGAACTGAAGCGCTGGAAAAGCTTCACCCGGAGGGTGAAGGGGATTTTGAGGAGGATTTGGTGTTCGCGACGGCCGGCGGACAGGTGGCGTTGCGCGTGGGCGGTGAGACGCTCACGCCTTATGGCGGGCTGGTGCCGTGGGCGGCGTTCGTCCGGCGCGCGGACGTGTTCGAGGAGCTGGCGAGGCCCTGCCCGGTCGCGCGCACCAGCAACAACGCGGCGCCGGCGCCCGACATTTTGCACTCCTTCGCGCTGACGGCGTTGTGCGCGGGCACGCGTTTTGCGCATGTGCAGCGGTTGCGCGAGGACGCGTCGCCGGCCGGGCTGTTTGCGATGAAGCGCGTGGTC
>JAITDF010000238.1 GCA_031282705.1 Opitutaceae bacterium
CGCCGCCGCCCCCCGCCGCGCAACCGCCGCCGCCGGACGCCACCCCGCCGCCGCCCGCCGCCACCCCACAAGTCGAAGGCAAAGCCCTCGAAGAAATCCCACCGCCGCTCCCGCCCGCCTCCCCGGACGGCCTCCCCCTGCGCGCCCTCCCCGCCGCCGCCGCCGCCCTCGCACTCTTCGCCCTCGGCTGGTTCCGCCAGGCCCGCCGCTCCCCCTGAGCGCCCCCCCGTCCCGGCCCGCCTCCTCTTTCCTCTTTCTCTTTATCTTTCTCTTTCTCCTCCGAACCACCCGCCCATCCCGCCGCCCCTAGCTCCCATATCTCCCATTTCTCCCATCCCCCCTTTCCCATCCCACATGGACATGAAAACCACACCCAGCCCAGCATCACAACTCCCGCGCGCCCTCGCCCTTGCGGCGGCGTGCGCCCTGTTCGCAGCCGGCCCCGCCGGCCCCGCCGCGGCGCAAACCGCGCCCGCCGCCGCCGGCCCTGAAAACGACGACGTCATCAAACTCGCCGGCGTAAACGTCACCGCCATGCGCGAGACCAAACGCTTCCACGAGACGCCCGCCTCCGTCGTCACGCTCTCGCAGGCCGACATCGCCGCCACCGGCGCCGCCGATGTCTTCGAGGCCCTCCGCTTCGCCGACGGCGTCACCTTCCACGAACAACTCCCCCACGGCCAGTTCTTCTCCACCATGGTCTCGCGAAACATCATCCGCGGCGCCCAATACGGCACCCTCATGCTCGTGGACGGCATGCCCGCCAACACCAACGGCTTCTACTTCACCGGCGACATCCCCGTGCAAACCATCAAAAGCACCGAGGTCGTCCGCGGCGCCGCCTCCTCCCTCTACGGCGCCGACGCCGCCGGCGGCCTCATCAACATCATCACCGGCCACCCCGACAAAAACTCCGCCGCCGTCTCCTTCGGCGACAACGACTACCTCCAGGCCGGCTTCGCCCTCCGCCAGCACTGGAACGCCGGCCAGTCCGCCGGCGCCATCAGCGCCGCCGGCGTCTATCAAAACCACGGCGCCGTGCTGCGCACCTCCGACAGCGGCTCCGCCACCGGCAACGACTACGAATTCGGCGGCTCCATCCGCCGCACCGGCCGCGTCATGCTCTCCCAAGGCCCCTGGAGCCTCTACTGGCTGCGCTCCTACACCGTGAACAAAGCCATCGCCCACAAAAAAACCGCCTGGGTGACGGACTGGAGCGCCGCCGGCCAGGTCACCATCTACGACGACGCCCTCACCAACGACTACATCCGCGCCAACGGCCACGGCGAAAACTGGTCGCTCAACCTCTTCGCCAACCTCCAGGAAATGGACTGGAAAAACATCTACGGCGTCGCCAATCCCGGCATCACCCCCGGCAAACCCGCCGGCTACATCAACAGCGGCGCCGACATCAAAGGCCGCACCTTCGGCGGCGACTTCCAATACCAGCTCAAGTTCGCCAACCCCCTCGTCCCCGACTTCCTCTTCGGCGCCACCGCCATGCACGAGGCCGTTGACAACACCGACTACTCCGACGGCGCCGTCAGCAAATACGACCGCGACAGCATCGGCATCTTCGCCCGCGCCACCGAGACCATCTACAAAGTCCGCGACTACAGCCTCACCGCCAACCTCGCCCTCCGCGAAAGCTACTACGACCGCGGCAACATCTACGCCTTCACCCCGCAGCTCCAACTGCTCCAAACCTTCCCCCGCCGCCTCAGCGCCTACGCCAACATCGGCCGCTCCTTCTCCGTCTCCAACCTCCGCACCCTCTACGTCAGCGGCCCCCTCACCTCCGCCAACCCCGACCTCGACCCCGACACCGGCTGGACCTACGAAGTCGGCGTCAAATGGGAAGGCGGGAGCACCCTCGCCAGCCTCGATGTCTTTTACATGGACTTCGACCACCTCCTGTCCTGGAAAAGCCGCGGCTCCGGCGCCGAAAAGGAATTTTACGCCGACAACTCCCCCTTCCGCAACCCCGGCATCGAGTTCTCCGTCGCGCAAAAAATCCCCGGCGGCCTCACCATCGAAGGCTCCGCCGTGTATAACGAACCGGAGCAATGGAACCTCACCGCCAAAAAATGGCTCCCCGTCATCGGCAAAGTGCAGGCCAGCCTCCGCGCCCGCTGGGCGTGGGACCGCTACTCCGCCTCCTTCAACGTCGCCTACCTCGGCCACCGCAAAAACCCGAACGGCGCCGGCTCGCTCATCTACGCCCCCCGCGAAATGGTGCCCGCCACCCTGAAAGCCGGCATCGCCCTCAACCACGGCTGCGCCATCAACCTCACCGTGGACAACCTCTTCAACCGCCGCGACATTGTGAACCACCCCACCAGCGCCTCGCGGTATTTCGCCACCCCGCGCACCGCCCGCATCACCTACGAACTCACCTTCTGACAAACTGATGTTACGCAGCTGATGTTACGCAGTCGGCAGATTTTGGCAGGGCGGTCTCGCCGAGACCGCCGCGAGCACCACGAGGCAAACGATGGCGGTCTCGGCGAGACCGCCCTGCCAAAACTGGCCGCCGCGTAACATCAGTGACAAAACGAAAGCGCCTCCCCGCCGCCCGCTCCCTCCTCCCGTGACCCGCCTCCGCCCAACCCTCTCCCTCTCCCTCCTCCTCGCCCTCGCCGCCGCCGCCCCCGCCGTCGTTGGCCTCGGGGTGCACGCGGCGGTCGGGGCGCGACCGCCCTACCAAAATCTGCCGACTGCGTAACATCAGCTGCGTAACATCAGTTTGTCAGAAGGTGAGTTCGTAGGTGATGCGGGCGGTGCGCGGGGTGGC
>JAITDF010000485.1 GCA_031282705.1 Opitutaceae bacterium
GCCATCGACGCCGGACTCTCCGCCCACCTCGACGCCTGCATCCGGCACTGCCTGCAAATCCCCCGCCCCGCCCCCCCCGCCCCCGGCGAAATGGAGGCCGCCCTCCACGCCCCGCCCGCGCCGCCGTTTCCCTGGCACCCCGACGTCGCCGCCCGCGCCGCCGCCGCCACGGACTCCGCCGCCACTGGCGCCGCCGCCGCCCGCGGCACCGCCCCCGCCGCCGCCGCCAGCGATGTCGCCGCCACCGCCGCCACCGCCGGCACCACCGCCGCCGCCAGCGTCGTCGCCGCCGGCGCCCCCGCCACCGCCGCCAATCCGCAATCCGCCCTCCGCCTTCCGCAATCCCTGACCATGGCGCAGGCCATCAACGCCGCTCTCCGCAAAGTCCTCGCCGAACGCCCCGAGTCGCTCCTCCTCGGCCAGGACATCGCCACCTACGGCGGCGCCTTCAAAGTCACCGAGCACCTCTACCGCGACTTCGGACGCGCCCGCGTCATGAACACCCCCGTCGCCGAATCCGCCTGCACCGGCTACGCCATCGGCCTCGCCCTCGGCGGGCACCGGCCCGTCGAGGAATTTCAATTCGCCGATTTCGCCACCGACGCGCTCACCCAGATCACCCTCAACGCCGCCACCTACCGCTACCGCTCCGGCGCCGCCGTGCCCCTCGTCCTCCGCCTCCCCTGCGGCGGCGGCATCACCATGGGCAGCTTCCACTCCCAGGAACTCGAAGCACTCCTCCTCTCCATGCCCGGCCTCAAGGCCCTCTACCCAAGCACCCCGCAGGACGCCTTCAACGCCATCCTCGCCGCCTGCGAGGACGACAACCCCGTCCTCGTCTTCGAGCACAAGGCCCTCTACCGCCACGGCAAACACCCCGTCGCCTGGGACCCAAACTACCGCGACATCTGGCGCCCCGCGCGCCTCCGCGCCGGCGGCTGCGCCACCTTCGTCACCTACGGCGGCATGACCGGCCACGCCGCCGCCGCCTGCGCGTATCTGGAAACTGAATACGAACGCGCCGTCGACCTCTTCGACCTCCGCTGCCTCGCCCCGCTCAACCTCGACGCCATCCGCGCCTCCCTCGCGCGCACGCACCGGCTGGTTGTCCTGCACGAAGGCCGCCGCACCCACGGTTTCGGCGCCGAGCTGGTCAGCCGCCTCGCCGAGCAAAACTTCCCCGACCTCGAAGCCCCGCCCCTCCGCATCGCCTCGCTCGACATCCCCGTCCCCTTCGCCCCCGAGCTGGAGCAAGCCTTCCGCCCCACGACGGAAAAAATCATCGCCCAAATCGTGGACTGGATGGGCTGACCACCCCCGCCGCCCCGCAAAACCAGTCGCATAAAAAATTGACCGCGCCCGCCGCGCGCCTAGTTTTCCCGCCATGACACTCGCCGATTTTCCCGAACTCCAAAAACTCTCCGGCCGGCAAAAGGAACAGCTCGCGGAAGAACTTCGGCTGTCCGCCATGAATGACAGAAAACCCGTCCCCGGCGCCCACAAAAAAGAACTCGACCGCCGCCGGGCCGATTGCAAATCCGGCAAAATCAAAACCATCACCCTTGACGAACTCGAACGCCGGCTAGCCCGCAAATGAAAAGCTGGCGCACGACTGACCAAAGGTATGACCCTGCGGGAAACATACCTGAGCATCCAAAATTTGGCTGGCGGACCTTCGTCAGGGTAATATTAGGTTTCCTCGTCGCCTCTGCTTTTTGGTGCGCATTCTTTCTTATGGAAAATGACGGCCAGGCAGAAACGTGGCCTCATACAATCGCCATCTGCGGATTTATTCTCAGCGTGGTGTTTCTTATGGGTTATATTCACCACAGGGCTACTGTTGCCGCCCCCGATTGCCCAAAATGCGGCCGACTTATGAAAGGAGAAGGCTTTCCCTTGGAGTCCGGCAAAACGTGCTGGCGAATCTACCAATGCCCCGCATGTTCGCATAAATTCAAAGTGCCTGGACTCTCAACCGATTGAGCGACCGCCATGCCCAAATCAAAAATCCAAAATCGTTTCGTGCGGCGGCGGCAGTCCGCCAAACCTAAAATCCCGCCCGCCGCCTGGGCCCGCATCGCCCTCTTCGCGATGGATGTCGATGGCGTCCTCACCGACGGCACCATCCACGTCTCCGCCGGCGGCGCCGAGGCCAAGACCTTCAGCGTGCTCGACGGCCTCGGACTCGTCCGCCTCGCCGCCGCCGGCGTGCTTGCCGCGTGGATTTCCGGCCGCCCCTCCGGCGCGACCACCGCGCGCGCCGCCGAACTCAAAATCCCGCACCTCATCCAAGGCCGGAACGACAAGCTCGCCGCCCTCCGCGAACTCGCCGCGCAACTCCGGCTCGACCCCGCGCAAATCGCCTACATGGGCGACGACGACATCGACGCCCCCGCCATCGCCTGGGCCGGCATCGGCGTCACCGTCCCCGCCGCGATGCCCTCCGCGCTCGCCGCCGCCGGCCATGTCACCGCCCGCGCCGCCGGCCGCGGCGCCGTCCGCGAAATCTGCGACCTCATCCTCGCGTCGCGAGGAATGGAAAATGAATAGTGAATAATGGAACTGATGTTACGCAGTCGGCAGATTTTGGTAGGGCGGTCTCGGCGAGACCGCCCTACCAAAATCTGCCGACTGCGTAACATCAGTTCCATTATTCACTATTCATTTTCCATTCCTCGCGACGCGAGGATGAGGTCGCAGATTTCGCGGACGGCGCCGCGGC
>JAITDF010000513.1 GCA_031282705.1 Opitutaceae bacterium
CTCGCCAGCCTCAACCGCGAAATCATCTTCGCCGCCTCCGCCAGCGGCACCGGCGGCGGCGGCTCCGGCACCGGCGGCGCCGCCGCCCCCGCGCTCGAACTCGGCGACGGCTTCACCACCGCGCGCGCCATCGAACTCCGCACCGACGGCGAAATCGCCGTCGCCGCCGGCGGCACCGCCACCCTCGCCGGCGCCATCACCGGAACCGCCGCCGCCGGCGGCGCCACCGCGACCACCCTCACCAAGACCGGCGCCGGCGCGCTCGTCATCGCCGCCCCCGCCGCCTCTGCGCCCGGCGGTGCCGCCGCCGCGCCCGCCTACGCCATCGCCGCCGGCTCGCTCTGGGGCGACGCAGGCACGCTGACCGGTGCCATCCGCATTGACGCCGCCGGCACGCTCGTCCTCGCGCAGCACACCGACGCCGCCCTCGCCGCCACCGCCGTCATCACCGGCCCCGGCGCGTTTGAAAAACGCGGCGCGGCCACCCTCACCCTCAACCGCGCACTCGCCCACTCCGGCCCCACCCGCGTGCTCGCCGGCGTGCTCAAGGCCGGCGCCGCCGGCGTGTTCAGCGCCTCCTCCGCCCACAACGTCGCCGCCGGCGCCGCCCTCGACCTCGGCGGTTTCAACCAGACCGTCGCCGCCCTCGACCTCGCCGCCGGCGCCGCCGTCATCCTCGACGCCGCCTTCAACCCCGCCGCCGGCATCTGCACCTCCGGCAACGAACTCACCGTCACCGGCGCGCTCACCGGCGCCGGCGCCGTGCTCGTCCGCCTCGACGCCCTGTCCACCGGCACCGCCGCCGCCGGCGGCGCCGCCGACCCCGGCAAACGCAAACTCCTCACCTTCGGCCCCGGCAGCGACACCAGCGGCCTGAAGGCCGGGTTCTCCGAGCGCGTGGTGGACAGCATCTACGACATCGTTCCCCGCATCGACTCCGCCGCCGGCGCCATCTTCCTCGACACCGCGATGGTGTCGCCGGAAGTCCCCGCCGCCACGGCCATCCCCGCCGTCTCGCTGCTCATGGGCCGCGCCGGGCTCGACTCGGCCGCGCACCGCCTCGGCGAATTGCGCGGCGGCGGCGAACGTCCCGATGGCGTCTGGGCGCGCGGCCTCTACCGCGAGGACCGCGTGACCAACGGGTTTTTCGACGGCATGCGCGTGCGCGCCTATGGCATCCAGGCCGGCGTTGACCATGCGGCGTCCGGCGTGTGGGGTGAAAACAGCCGCCTTGTCCTGGGGGCGTTTTTCGACGCGCTCGATTCCGACGACAACCGCCCCGCCCCCGGCGCCGACCTTGATGCGCGGCAGCGTTCCTTCGGCGTTTACGGCCTGCTTGCCAAGGGCGTCTGGCATGTGGAGGCGGTCGCCCGGCTTGAGCGGAACAAATACGACCTGAGCGCGCCCGGCGACACCATGCGCATGAAAGGCAACGGCTTCGCGGCGGCGCTCGAAACCGGCTGCGTTTTCCGTTTCCTCGGGCGCGTCGAGCCGTCGGTGCGGTTTGTCTGCCAGGACCAGTCCGACTACGACAGCAGTGATAATTTCGGCCGCGACTACAATTTCAAGGCGGCCGGGGCGTTCGAGGCGGGCGGAGGCATTCGCTGGAGCACAAACATCCCCTTCGACACGCACAGCTCGGTCGCGCCGTGGCTGCGTGTGAGCGGCGGCCGCGGGTTTGGCGCCCGGCAGAAGATCGGCATCACCGGCTCCGGCGGGCGCCGCGTTTACTGGTTTGACAACGACCTCGGCGGCTCGTTTTTCGCGCTCGAAGGCGGCGCGACGCTGCTGCTCGGCCGGCGCGCCAGCCTGTATGCCTCGGGCATGTGGGGGCATGGCGGCAGCATTGACAGCGCCTCCGCCGGCGCCGGCCTGCGTTTTTCATGGTGAGCGCATCAAAAGCACCCGGCGCCGGATGCCGTCTTGAGGGCGCTTTGAAAAATCATGTCCCGCGAGGAAGCGCGGAGAGCGACGCAGGGCAAGCGTCCCGCTTGCCCTACGCTCCCAAAGCCTCCGCGCGAGACATGCTTTTTCAAAGTGCCCATTTGTTTTTCACCACGGGTTGGTGGGGGAGATGTCGAAGACTTGGAGCCGGGGGATTTCCATGGCGTCGCCGGCGGTGAAAAGCGCGACGCCTTTGGCGTCGGGGAGGGTGGGATAGATGCGCTGGGTCACGCACTGGCGGTCGTTGGCGTAAACTTCCAGGATGGAGCGGTCGAGATAGACGCGGAGGGTCAGCGGCTCGCCGGCGTCAAGTTTCAGCGGGGCGGTTTGAATCGTGGTCTGGCGCCGGTTTTCGGGGATTTTATAGGTGTCGGCGATTTTGGCGTTGTAGCGGATGTAACGGACGGCGGGGTTGAGGGAGGCGCGGGAGAAGTCAACGGAGAGCGTGCCGGCGGCGGGGTCGAAAATGATGGCGGTTTGCTCGCGCCCGTCGGGCGAGCGGCGGACCACGAGGCCGTGGGGCCGGGTCTGGCCGGCGGGGAAGCTGACCTCGATTTCCATGCAGTCGCCGTTGAAGTGTTCCGGGAGGACGACCTCGCCGCCGGCCGGCACGGCGAGCTTTTGGGCGGGGCGCGGATTGGCGCGGAGCTGCTCAAGTTCGGGCGCGGGCTGGATGCGCAGATCGCCGCCGGCGTCGAGCGAGAGCACGCGCGGGAGGGTGGTGGTGGAGCCCCAGCCGGCGACAGGGGCGTGCTCGCTCACCCAAGCGAAAAAGAGACGGCGGCCTTTGCCGTCGAGCAGGGTTTCGGGGCCGCCCAGCGAGCCGCCAAACCAGCTCATGTGGCCGTGCCGCTCCGGCGTGAAGGTGTCATTGGCGTAGGCGCCGATGTAGTATTGGACCCGGCGGAATGGGTTGTGGACATGGGTGACGAGCATGTGCCTGCCGTTGCCGATGGCGAAGAAGTCAACGCAGGCGGCATCCTCCTCGACGAGCGTCCATTTGCGGTCGGATTTGTAGAAGGGGCCGATGTAGGTCCAGTTGACAAGGTCGGGGGACTTGAAAAGCGAGGTGCAGTCGCCCTCGTAGCCCGGGCGGCGGTTTTTGTTGCCGATCAGGGCGTAATATGTGTCGCCCTGCTTCCAGGCGGTCGGGTCGAAAACATTATACTCGGCGCCGTCCGGCGCGGGGGCGGGGATGACGGGGTTTTTCGAATGGGGCGACCAGCGGTTGAGGTCGTCGTCGTCCGCTGTATAAAGGCAGGTGCCCTTGTTGGTGTGGAGGATGATGGTGGGCCGGGGCGCGCCGGCGACGATGCCGCCGGAGTAAAGGCCCATCGGCATGGAGCCGTCAAAATCGGGCTTGACGGGCGGTTGCCAGACCCAGTGGAGGAGGTCGGCCGAGGAGGCGTGGAGCCAGACCCAGCGGCTGCGCATGGTGTCGGTGCCGTCGAGGACGGGCGGGGCGGGCGGCGCCTCGTAGCCGAGGAGGAAGAGATGGTAGCGGCCCCGGTGAAAGATGCCGCCGTTGGCGTCGATGTGGCGCCCGCCCTCGGGGGGAAGGAGGTGGTAGCGCGGGCGGTGGGGGTCGGCCAGGAAGAGGTCGCGCAGCTCGCGCGCGCCGCGGAGCCTGTCGGCGAGGGTGAGGTTTTCGCGTCCGTTCCGTTTTTCGATTTCAGCGAGGAGGGTGTCGTAGGCGGCCGTGCCCGGGGTCTGCCGCGGGATGCGCCGGTAGGCGCGGAGGTCCTCAAGCAGGGAGGCGGTCTCCATGCGGGAGGCGTCCGCCTCGGACGGCAGGGTGTCGATGATGATTTTGGAGGCCGGTTTTTGGGACTGGACAATATGATCGAGATTGATGTGGCCCCAGTTGCCGGTCACGGGGCCATCGACGATCTGGATGGCGGCCGGCTGCCCCATGAACGCGGAGACGTCCCAGGTTTTCCAGAGAAGTTTCTCCGCGTCGCGGCCGGCCGGCTTTGTATAATCGCCGGTGGCGGTGCGGACCACCTTCCCGCCGACAAGGAGGTTGACGCAGGTTTTGCCCGGCCAGCCGCCCGCGCCGATGAGAAAATTCATATACGGACGCTGAATGGTGAAGGCCGGCGAGACGACGGCGCCGGTGGGGCGGTCGGAGCCATTGAGATAGCTGTTTACAAAACGAGTGCCCTTGATGTCGAAGCCGCTGGCGGGACGGTGGTGCGGGAAGTCGCCGGTCACGGGGCCGTTGCCGAAGGCGGAGCCGGTGACGGTCCAGCCGGCGGCGGCCCAGGAATCGAACTCGAAGTCCGAAACGAGGATGTCAGTGTCAGCCCCGGCTTGCAGGCCCGCCGCGGAAGCGAACGCAAGGAGGGTGAGGAGGAGGGTGGGGATGTTGTGTTTGTGTTGCATGGCGGAAAGGGAATGGTTTTCGGATTCGCTGTTGTTTTCGATGGCTGTCAGGAGGGGAAAATGCTTTTGCGCGGGCGCGGCGCGGACACGGAGAGCATGGCGGGTTTGCAGATAAAATCTTTACCGAAAACGGCATTTTTTATTTCGTTTTGCCCAATGAAAACACCCTGCCGCGCCCATGCCGTTTCGTATGCGGGGCATTTGTGGCACGAACATTGGAGTGATTGACGGACAGAACCAACGGAGAGCGAATGAGCATCTGGAATGTTTCATCTTTCAGAACAAAGGGGATTTCAACCGAGCAAAATCGCATTGGCATCGCGACTGGAATCCGCGGCGTCAAAGTTTGTCAGGACAAGACCGAACATGAACATGAATCGAGGAGAAAACGTTTTGTTTGGAGAAACTGTCCGTGATTGACTAAAATGATTTAGCAAAAGTCAAATCTTTTCCTGGCCGGTGCTGAAAAAATCTTCAAGATATTGGAAGCAAAGGTGTTGATATGAAAAAAGCTGCGCATTTTTTCAGCAATCCAACATCAACCAACAAAAAACCGGGAAAAACCATGCGTCCTCGCATCCATAGTCGTTAATAACTGATGTTACGCGGCGGCCAGTTTTGGTAGGGCGGTCTCGCCGAAGACCGCCGTCGTTTGCCTCGTGGTG
>JAITDF010000530.1 GCA_031282705.1 Opitutaceae bacterium
AAACTGATGTTACGCGGCTCTGACATACCGCAGACTTCCAAGTCTGCTCCGAAGCTCATGCCTGATTGCGGGTTCGCGGCCAGGCGTGAGTTTTAAGCAGGTTTGGAAACCTGCGGTACGACGGAACCGCGTCCCATCAGTAAAAAACAGAACCAATAAATTCAACCACCAATCTTCGCCGATGAAAAGACCACGGATTTTTGAACCGCGTACCGAGCGAAGCGACAGTCTGACAAAACGCCAAAACACGCGAAAGCGATCCTTTCCTTTTCGCGACATTTCGCGTTTTTCGCGGTTTAAATAAAACCAACCAAAAACCTAACCGCAGATGAACGCAGATAAACACAGATTCAAACCATCGTTTCGGAAGCCTTTATCTGTGTCCATCTGTGTTCATCCGTGGTTAAAATAAAAACAGACAATCAATTTTCCATGAATATAAAAACAACCATCCTCATGGCCTGCCTCGCGCTCGCCCCCGCCGCCCGCGGCACGCTTTATTATCATATTGACGGCGAGTCCGGCAGCGTCCTCACCACCGGCTCCGCCAGCTACACCGCCACCGGGAGCATCACCGTCGCCGGTTACACGCAAAACTATTCGCTCCCGACCTTCACACTCACGCAGACCAACAATGCCAACTGCGTGGAACAAAACACACTCAACAAATTCGGCTTCGTGGTGAACCCCGACGGCGATTACGACACGCCCCTGATAGTAAGCGGAACCGGCACCATGGTCACGCCGTTCAGGGGCTCCGGCTATTTGCAGTTCAGCTACCCGGCATTCCAGCACCCGGACGGCTCCGGGCGCTCCTCGCCGCCCGGCAACAAGAACGCGCAGACCGGAAAAAGCACGGACGCCGCCGACAAGGTCATGGTCGCCTTCGCGCCGCACTACAACCCCGCGCCTGGCAATCCCAATCATAACCCGGACTGGAACCCTGCATCGGTCCAGCGGCGCGACATCGGACGCTACACGGGCTTCGCGGTAAATATACCGTATGGGGATATGCCGATAGACAACACTCGCTGGACGATTCTCTATCAAGCATTCCAACTCGGCACCGGCGCCCGCCCGCCCTTCGCCGTCACCATCACCAGAAACAGGAACGGGCAGCAGGCAAACACGGTGGAATTATCATTTGGTATCCGTGACAACGACGACACGGACACTCCAGAAGGCAACAAGCAGCAGACGTCGTCCAGCGACATCGAGTCAACCACCCAATTCGGCACGGTGACGCTTCAACGGGGCGAGTGGTATTCGTTTGTCATTTATCAAGTGCCCAGTTCAGATCCGGAAATCGGCAGGATAAAGGTGTGGATGGCAAAAGGCTGTCTGCCGCCGGCGGCCAGTCTGGAACTGGACGAAAAATACTGTGTGTTTGATTTCAAGGGGAAATGGGGCTACCCCAATCCTCAAAAGCCGGGAGGGGCGATGGATGCCAATCGGGATTTGTTTTCCGGCCAGTTGGGACTTTATAGCAACGATACCGCCAAGGCCGCCCGCGTGCTGTTTGACGAGATAAAATTCGCCGACACTTACGACGAAGCCAACCCTGACGCCGTGCCCGCCTCGCAAAAGCCGGTCATCACTGGTTTCGATGGTGGCACCGGCATCTCGCCCGAACTCATCATTCCCGGACAGCGCATACAAATCACCGGAAGCAATCTGGGCATGCCGCTTGACGACAAGCTGCTTGAGGTGTGGTTTGGTGATGTCAAGGGCTCGGCTGAATATGTGGATCCCTTCATCACCGCATGGGCTCCTCATGAGCTCAATTTTTCCGGGAAAATCACCTTGTTCAGGAGTGGCTGGACCGTGGAGTCCCCCGGTGAATATCGGGTCGCAGGCGCGCCCGATGGACTGCTGAATCTGAGCAACCAAACAGTGTCCTCCGGACACGGTGTCAGTCTTGCGGCCGCGACGGAAGGCGGGCTGGCGGGCACCTTCCGCTGGGAGTATTCCCCGGACAATGGTCGCACCTGGCTCAACGCTGTCGGTGGCAATTACACAACATCGGACGGAGGCAGGGTGTTTTCCATTATAAACGCCAGCGTTTCCCTTGATGGTTATAAATATCGCTATATCGTCACCAGCACCATCGGCGAAGCGACCAGCAAAAGCATAAAACTCACGGTCACCCCCGCCGTCCTCGGCGCGCCGGCGGCCCTCGCGGTCAACAATGCCGACGGCGCCCTTTACGTGGCCGACGCCGCGCGCCACGCGATTTATAAAATCACCGGCGGCAGGACGGCGGCGCTGCTGGCCGGCGCGCCGGGCTCCCCCGGCATGGCCGACGCTTCCGGCTCCGCCGCGAAATTCAACGCCCCCTCGGGCGTGGCGATCGACACGGCGTCGGGCCTGCTGCTCGTCGCCGACACCGGCAACCACCGCATCCGCACCGTCACGGCCACCGGTTCGGCGGGCACGCTGGCCGGAAGCGGCGCGGCGGGCGGCTGGCGGGACGGCGCGGGCGCGCAGGCATTGTTCAACGCGCCGGCGGGCCTCGCCGTGGATTCCGCCGGCAACGTCTATGTGGCCGATTCCGGAAACCACGCCATCCGCAAAATCACTCCCGGCGGCGGGGTCTCCACCCATGCCGGCGCGCCCGGCGTGAGCGGCGACGCGCCCGGCACCAGCACCACCGCCCGCTTCGACACGCCCAGGGGCGTCGCCGTGGACGTGACCGGCAACGTCTATGTGGCCGACACCGGCAACCACGTCATCCGCCTCATCTCCCCCTCCCGCGAGACGTCCGTTTTCGCCGGCGAGCCCCGCGTGCCGGGCGCCGCCGACGGCGCCGGCAGGGACGCCGCGCGTTTCAACGCGCCCGAAGGCGTGATTGTGGACGGGGACGGGGTGGTTTACGTCGCCGACACGGGCAATGCGTTG
>JAITDF010000635.1 GCA_031282705.1 Opitutaceae bacterium
TCCCAGCCACTTGGTGCCTCGTTTCCCAAGCACCCTGAGCGGTTCCATCTTCAGCTTCGTTTCTTTCATGCACCCGCCGGGGCGTTGCCCCGGGTCAACATGTCTATAGGGCTTTCCGCGCCGCCGCACACGCGACATTGACCACGCGGACGATTCGTCCACAGTGGCCGTTTTTTCCCGATGCCCACGCAAAGCAAAGACTACGACTTTTCCCAAATCGAGCCGCACTGGCAGGCCGTCTGGGACGCACAACACACCTTTCGCGCCGCCGCCGCCCCCTCGAAACCCAAATGCTACGTGCTCGACATGTTTCCCTACCCCTCCGGCGCCGGCCTGCACATCGGGCACCCCGAAGGCTACACCGCCACCGACATCGTCGCCCGCGCCCGGCGCGCCCAAGGCTTCGACGTCCTCCACCCCATCGGCTGGGACGCCTTCGGCCTGCCCGCCGAGCAGCACGCCGTGAAAACCGGCGCGCACCCCGCCCTCAACACCCAAAACAACATCGCCAACTTCCGCCGCCAGCTCAAGGCCCTCGGCTTCTCCTACGACTGGGAACGCCAGGTGGACACCACCGACCCGCGCTACTTCCGCTGGACGCAGTGGATTTTCCTCCAGCTCTTCCGCCGCGGCCTCGCCTACGTGGACGAACGCCCCGTCTGGTGGTGCCCCGAACTGCGCACCGTGCTCGCCAACGAGGAAATCGTGGACGGCAAATCCGAGGTCGGCGGCTATCCCGTCGAACGCCGCAACCTCCGCCAATGGGTGCTCCGCATCACCGCCTACGCCGAGCGCCTGCTCGCCGACCTGAAAGACGTTGACTGGCCCGACTCGACCAAACGCATGCAGGAAGCCTGGATCGGCCGCAGCGAGGGCGCCGAGGTGGTCTTCGCGCTGGAGGACAAAGCCGTTTCCGCCGGCGCGTCCGTCATAAAAGTCTTCACCACGCGCCCCGACACCCTCTTCGGCGCCACCTACATGGTCATCGCGCCCGAGCACCCCCTCGTCGGAAAACTCACCACCCCCGCGCAACGCGCCGCCGTCGAAGCCTACCGCCGCCGCGCCGCCGCCAAAAGCGACCTCGAACGCACCGACCTCGCCAAGGAAAAAACCGGCGTCTTCACCGGCGCGTCCGCCATCAACCCCGTCAACGGCGCCCGCCTCCCCGTGTGGATAGCCGACTACGTGCTCATGGGCTACGGCACCGGCGCGATCATGGCCGTCCCCGCGCACGACCAGCGCGACTGGGAGTTTGCCCGCCAGTTCGACCTCCCCGTCATCCCCGTCGTGCAACCGGCCGCCGCCGCCGCCGCCGGCGCCGAAATTGACCTCGCAAAATCCGCCTACGAAGCCGAAGGCGTCATGATCAACTCCGGCCCCTACGACGGCCTCCCCGTCGCCGAGGCCAAAAAACGCATCACCGCCGGCCTCGCCGCGCGCGGCCTCGGCCGCGCCACCGTCAACTACAAGCTCCGCGACTGGCTCTTCTCCCGCCAGCGCTACTGGGGCGAACCCTTCCCCATCGCCTGGGTCAACGAAACCGACTACCGCGCCGCCCTCGCCGCCGCCGCGCCCGCCCGCCGCGCCGAATTTCCCGCCGAACCCGTCACCTACACCGAGCCCCCCGCCGCCGGCGCCGCCGCCGGCCCGACCTGGTTCGCGCTCCCGCTCCCCGAGGCCGCGCTCCCGCTCACCCTCCCCGAAGTCGAAAGCTACCTCCCCAGCGGCACCGGCGAAAGCCCGCTCGCCAACGTCGCCGACTGGCTCGAAATCTGGCTCAACCCCGCCACCGGCGAAGCCATCCCCGCCTCGCGTCCGAAACCCGCCGATGGATTTTCGATTCTCGATTCTCGATTTTCGATTGGCGGAGCCGCCGCTCCGGAATCCGCGCCCGACTCCGTTCCGGCGCGGCAGCGCCCAATCGAAAATCGAGAATCGAAAATCGAAAATCCCCCCGGCCCCTGGCTGCGCGCCCGCCGCGAGACCAACACCATGCCCCAATGGGCCGGCTCCTGCTGGTATTACCTGCGCTTCACCGACCCGCGCAACGACACCGCCTTTGCCGGCCCCGACGCGCTCCGCCGCTGGGGCATGCCCGACCTCTACATCGGCGGCGCCGAGCACGCCGTCCTCCACCTCCTCTACGCCCGCTTCTGGCACAAAGTCCTCTTCGACGCCGGCCTTGTCCCGCAGCACGAACCCTTCAAAAAACTCTTCCACCAAGGGCTCATCCTCGGCGAGGACGGCGAAAAAATGTCCAAGTCCCGCGGCAACACCGTAAACCCCGACGACATCATCCGCTCGCACGGCGCCGACACGCTGCGCCTCTACCTCATGTTCCTCGGCCCCCTCGAAGCCATGAAACCCTGGAACCCGCAAGGCATCGAAGGCGTGCACCGTTTCCTCCAAAAAGTCTGGCGCGAGACCATCGACCGCGACGGCGGCCTGAACCCGAAAATCTCCGCCGCCGCCGCCGATTCCGCCGAACTGACCCGGCTCCTCCACGAAACCATCAAAAAAGTCACCGACGACATCGACGCCCTCCGCTTCAACACCGCGATTTCGCAAATGATGATTTTTGCCAACGCGCTCCAGAAAGCCGCGACGGTGAACCGCGCGACCCTGCGCGCCTTCATCCAGCTCCTCGCGCCCTTCGCCCCGCACATCGCCGAGGAACTCTGGACCCGCCTCGGCGGCGCCGGCCCGGTCATCGACGCCCCCTGGCCGGAACACGACCCGGCCCGCCTCGTTTCCACCGAGCAAAAAGTCATCATCCAAGTCAACGGCCGCCGGCGCGGCGAACTCATCCTCCCCGTCGGCGCGTCCCGGGAAGCCGCCTTCGCCGCCGCCCGGGAAAACGCCGGCGCCGCCCCGCACCTCGCCGGGCGGGAAATCAAAAAAATCATCTACGTGCCCGGCCGCATCCTGAACCTGGTTGTCGCCTGAAACCAGGGGGCCGCCCATCAACAACCCGCCGGCCCCATGCCGCGCCCGCCGGTCGCCGGCGCGGCGGCGTAACATCAGCTACCAGTTTGGAATCGTGAACACCCGTTTGTAATCCTCCCATTTGGAGTTCATTATTTTCAGCTTTGTCTGAAGCTCTTTAATAATATCGGGGCCGAGAAGCATGATGTCGGTTTCTTCCTTGGAGGCCGCCATGAGGAGAAACTCGCCCGGGTTTTCGCCGAGGTATCCGATCAGGAGCGCGGTGTTGTCGATTTCCTCGCGCGCGGTTTCCATCATGAGCTGGCGGTCCCAGTCGGGAAGCGTCTCGATGACGGCGTGCTTGAGCGGCTTGATGCCCATGTCCCTCACGCGGTCGAGCTGCGCCTGGTAGCTGACGGCGTTGCGCGTGTTGCGCTGGATGCATTTGAATATCTCGAAACGGCGGGCGAGTTTCTCGTCACCGATGCCGCGGGCGAGTTTTATATTTTGATCGAGAAGCTCCTCGACGGGATCAAGCACGCGCTTCACGAAATGGCGCCCGCTCCAGCCCGTGTAGGAATCCGTCGCCTGCACGTCGGCGAGGCTGCCGGCCCGCTCTTCGTCGAGCGCCTGGAAAAGATACGGGCGGTAATAGGCCTTTTCCTCGCCGGTCAGCTCGCCGGGGAACGGCACAAAGGGGCGCGTGATCCAGCGTTGCGCGACGCCGCCGAGGTAGAAAATGATGCCGCCCGTGTTGAGCTGGCGTATGTATTTTGTGCAATCATCGACATTCAACCAGATTTGGAGTTGCGCGTCGGCATGGTCCTCGCCGGCCCGGGCGGCGGCGACCTCGCGCAGGAACACAAGCCGCCCCACGGGATCGGTGACGGGCTTTTTCATGAATTTGTCGTAGATATGGAAATAGAGATCGCGGTTGAGGCGGTCGCCCATGTCGATGCGCAGGCGGGGCGCGCGGGCGTTGACCGTCCCGGCGAGCGCCTTGAGGAATTGCACGGGCTGCGGGATGCCGTAAACGGGATTATATACATTGCCATAAACCTCGCCCACGCCGCCGCCCGTGGTGAACGGGGTGCAGTCCGGGCCCTCGATGTTCTCGATGGCGGTGCCGCGGGCGAGCCCGGCGGCGATGCGTTTCGGGTCGGGCTCGCGGGTGAGCGTGATGCGCACCTCGATTTCGCCGCCCGCGTCCCTGGCGCCGGCCTGCATGGCGTCGAGGAAGCCGCGGATGCGCCTGTCCATCGGGATGTCGCGGTAGAGGGTGTTGCCGAAACGTCCGCTGTAGAGCCCGGGGCTCCAGTCGAGGCCGGCGCCGGAGTCGTTTGTGATGATTGTATAGAGATCAATCTCGGGGCAGCGCCTTGTGATGATGGCGGCGGACTCGCGAAAAAGCGCGAGGACCTCGGGGTTGTCGATCGTCGGCGCAAAACGCGCCGCGCGCGAGCGCGCCGGGTGATCGACGCGCGCGCCGCGCCAGAGCGGGTGGTCGGTGAACACGGCCTCGGGCAGCATGCCGGGGTCCTTCATCGAGTAGGCGGCCTTGAGGCCGAGCCCGCGGAGGATTTTGCCGCGGGCTTCGAGCACGCCGAGCACGGCGGCGGAGTATTCGGCGGGCATGTATTTCTGGAGCGCCTTGCCGGGGGCGGTTTTCAGAATGCTGTTGTTGTATATTGTCCAGCCGGGGTAGGGGTCGCCGGGCGTGTCATATTCCCAGCGGCTTTTGGGCAGATCGGCCGATATGCCGATGTGCGTGGCGCCGGACTGCCCGGCGCGCCGGGCGAACTGCTCGAAATCGGCGAGGCCGGTGTAGGTGCTGGTGAATATGATTTTTTTATATTCCGCCGGGCATGACAGGCTGCCGAGCAGGAGGCACGACGCGGCGGCAAGGAATATTCGGGTGCGTGGTTTCATAATGATGGCGGGTTGTTTCGTTTTTTCCGTCCGGCGATGCCGCCCCGTGCGGGAACGGGACGGTCATGGCCGTGCGGTCGCGCCCATGCCGCAAAAAAAACGTGTCACCGCAAGCCGCCCGCCCGTGCAAACCCTTGCACGGAATAGCGGCTCCCCAAAAAAAAGGATATATCCCGTTCGGAAATGGTGTCACTCATGGCGCAGGGCGTCGATGGGGTCGAGGGCGGCGGCGCGGCGGGCGGGGGTGTAGCCGAAGAGGATGCCCACCGCCGCAGAAAACACGAAGGCGATGAGGTTGATTTGCGGGTTGAAGAGGAAGGGGACGTTGATCAGGCCGGCGAGCGCGTAGCAGAGGCCGAGGGCGAAGGCGATGCCGGCGAGGCCGCCGATGCTGGAGAGCGTGATCGCCTCGACAAGGAACTGGAGCAGGACTTCGCGGGCGCGGGCGCCGATGGCGAGGCGGATGCCGATCTCGCGGGTGCGCTCGGTCACGCTCACGAGCATGATGTTCATGATGCCGATGCCGCCGACGAGGAGCGAGACGCCGGCGACGGCGGCGAGGAGCATCGTCATCATGCGGGTGGAACTGCTGAGGGTCTCGGCAATCTGCCGGGTGTCGAAGACGTTGAAGTTGTTGTCCTGATTGCGCTGGAGGTTGCGGCGCTGGCGCATGAGGGCGGTGATTTCGGAGATGAGGCGGGCGCTGTCGGCGTTTTCCCCGGCGGAGATGCTGATCATGGAGATGTCTCGTGCGGAGGAGCGGCCCAGGAGGCGACGCTGGATGGCGGCGAGGGGGACGATGATGGTGTCGTCCTGGTCGCCCATGCCGACCTGGCCTTTGGCGGCGAGGATGCCGATGACTTCGCAGGAGGCTTTGCCGAGGCGGATTTTGGAGCCGATGATCCGGGAGGCGGGGATGCCGGCGTTGTCGAAGAGTTCGCGTTTGACGGTGTTGCCGATGACGCAGACGGCGGCGCCGGTTTGCTGCTCGGTTTCGGTGAAGATGCGTCCGTCCGCGATGGTCCATTTGTTGATTTGGAACCAGGCGGCGGTGGTGCCGGTGACGGAGGTGTTGCGGGCGTTCTGGAGGTGGATGGTGCTGAGCGAGGCGTTGCGGACCGGGGCGATGGCGGCGATGCCGGGAATCTGCCCGGAGATGGCGGCGACGTCGTCCTCGGTGAAGTTGGGCACGCCGGCGGAGGAGGAGCGGGGGCCGAAGCCGGCGCCGGGACGGAGCATGAGGAGGTTTGAGCCGAGGCTGGAAATCTGGTTTTTCACGGCCTGCGTGGTGCCCTGGCCGAGGGTGACCATGGTGATGACGGCGGCGACGCCGATGATGATGCCGAGCACGGTGAGGAATGCGCGGGTGAGGTTGCGGCGGATTTCGCGGAGGGCGATCTGGAAGGCGTTGAGGAGCATCGTGAGCATGGCGGGCGCGGGGCGGATTTGTATCCGATGATTGGTTACGCGGCGGGACGGACCAGGTCGGACTCGATGAGGCCGTCGGTGATGCGGACGGTGCGGCGGGCGCAGGCGGCGACGTCGTCCTCGTGCGTAACCATGATGACGGTGATGCCGCGCCCGGTGTTGAGGCGGGTGAGGAGCTGCATGATCTCGACGGTGGTGGCGGTGTCGAGGTTGCCGGTGGGCTCGTCGGCAAAGAGGGTGCCGGGCTCGGTGACGATGGCGCGGGCGATGGCGACGCGTTGCTGCTGGCCGCCGGAGAGTTCGGCGGGCGTGTTTTTGAGTTTGGCGGAGAGGCCGACCGCCGCGAGGGCGTCGAGGGCTTTTTCATGGCGGCGGCGTTTGGAGAGGCCGCGGTAGAGGAGGGGGAGTTCGACGTTTTCCAGGGCGCTGGTGCGGGCGAGGAGGTTGAAGCCCTGGAAGATGAAGCCGAGAGCGTGGCGGCGGAGGAGGGAGCGCTGGTCGGCGTCGAGGGTTTCGACGGGGATGCCTTCGTAGCGGTAGGTGCCGGTGGTGGGGGTGTCGAGGCAGCCGAGGGTGTTCATGAGGGTGGATTTCCCGGATCCGCTGTGCCCCATGATGGCGACGAATTCGCCGCGGTGGATGGTGAGGTCGATGCCGCGCAGGGCCTGGAAGGCGGCGTCGCCCTGGCCGTAGGTTTTGGTGAGGGCGCGGAGTTCGATGAGCGGAGGCATGGGGAAGTAGCGAGTAGTGAGTAAGTGGTCGGTGAGTAGTGGGCGGTGGCGGCGTTATTGAAGGCGGAGGATGACGGGGAGGTTTTCGGCGAGGGCGTCGGAGCGGATTTCGGTGCGGTGTCCGTCGCTGAGTCCGGTGGCGACGGAAAGGGGTTCGGGGCGGCCGTCGCGGAGAATCCAGATGGTGGCGGCGGCGTGGGTGTCGGCGGGCCTGGCCTCGGGATCATCCGCGGCGGGGCGGCGGCCGGGGCGCGGCGGGCGGGGCATGAGGCTGTCCAGGATGGATTTTTTCTGCGCGGGGGCGTCGCCGGCGGCGGCGTTCGGCGCGCCCGGCGGTCGCGCCCCGCCTTCGGTGTTTGCGGCGGGCGGGGTGAAGCGGAGGGCGGCGACGGGGACGAGGAAGGTGTTTTTGGACTCGGCCACGCGGATGTCGGCGGTGGCGGTCATGCCGGGGCGGAGGGTGAGGTCGTCGTTGGCGACTTCGAGTTCGGTTTTGTAGGTGACGACGTTGTCGGTGATGGAGGAGCCGTAGGAGACTTTGAGGACGGCGGCGGTGTAGGCGCGGCCGGGCCAGGCGTCGACGGCGAAGGTGGCGCGCTGGCCGGCGGCGACGCGGCCGATGTCGGCTTCGGCGATGGCGACGTTGAGTTTCATGTGTTCGAGTTTTTCGGCGATGACGAAGAGTTCGGGCGCGGTGAAGGAGGCGGCGACGGTCTGGCCGGGTTCGATGGCGCGGGTGAGGATGATGCCGTCGATGGGCGATTTGATGACGGCCTTGGCGAGGTCGGTTTCGTTGATGGAGAGCTGGGCCTGGGTTTCGAGGACGGCGGCCTGGGCGGAGAGGAGGTCGGCGGCGGCGCGGTCGGCGGCGGCGGTGGCGGCGTCGAGGTCGGCGCGGGAGGGGAGTTTGCCGGAGGAGAGGCGCTGGAGTTCCTGCTGGCGGGCGAGGGTGGCGCGGGTCTCGCGGAGTGTGGCCTCGGCCTGGGCGACTCTGGCCTGGTTGGCGGCCAGGGTGGCGCGCGCGGCCTCGGTTTGCCGGGTGAGTTTGGTGGTGTCGAGTTTGGCGAGGGGCTGGCCTTTGGTGACGTGATCGTTGGTGTCCACGTAAACCTCGAGGATGATGCCGGAGAGTTCGCTGCCGACGGTGACTTCGTTGGTGGGTTCGAGGTTGCCGGTGGCGGTGATGTCCAGGTGGATGTCGCCCCGGCGGAGCGGTTCGGTGACGTAGGCGGGGCCGGCATGCGCGGCGGCGGCGCGCTGGCGCCAGATTAACGCGGCGGCGATAGCGGCGAGGATGAGCGCGGCGGCGATGGCGAGGCGCGGCAGGCGGCGGCGTTTGGTGCGGGCGTCGGTGTGGCCGATGAGGGTGGCTAGGTCGGGCATGGCGGGGAGGAAAAATGCGTGGGAAGATGCTGGTGTTTCGAGGCGCCGTCCCGCAGCGTTCGCAGGCAGGACGGCGGCGTTGTTTTTGTATTCAAATTTTGGTTACTGAGCGGCCGCCGGCTGGCCGCCCCAGCCGCCGCCGAGGGCCTTGTAGAGTTGAATATGGGCGGAGGTGAGGCTGGCGGTGGCGGAGACTTGCTGTTCCTCGATGCCGAGCCGGGTGCGCTGGGCGTCGAGGACGGTGAGAAGATCGACTTGGCCGGCCTCGTATTGCCGGGCGGCAAGATCGGCGGCGGTGGTGGCGGCGTTCGCGGCGGCGTCAAGGGTGGCCGCGCGCTCGGCCAGGCGGCGCACGGCGACGAGGGCGTTTTCCACTTCGTTGAGCGCGGTGAGGACGGACGATTCGTAGGCGATGAGCGCCTGTTTCTGGAGTTCGGTCTGGATGAGGATGTTTTGGCGGATGCGTCCGCCTTGGAAGATGGGGGCGGTGAGGGAGCCGAGGAGGCTGGCGACGGTGTTGTCGGGGGAGAGGAGGTCGCCGGCGTTGAGGGTTTCAACGCCGATGGAGCCGGCAAGGTTGAGGGAGGGCAGGCGTTCGCGGCGGGCGGCGGCGGTGCGCGAGGTGGCGGCTTCGAGGGCGTGCTCGGCGGCGCGGATATCGGGGCGCTGGCGGAGCGTCTCGGCGGGAATGCCGGTGGCGAGCGCTGGCGGCGGCGCGGGGACGGGGCGGTTTTCGGCGAGGAAAGCGTCCAGTGCGCCGGGTGCGCGACCGCAGAGGAGGGCGAGGCGGTTGCGCGATTCGGCGATGGTCTGGCGAAGGGAAGGGAGGGAGGCGCGGGCTTGTTCGAGGGTGCCGAGGGATTGCTGGGTGTCGAGGGCACTGGCAAGGCCGGCTTGCTCGCGCCAAAGGGTGAGCCGGGTGGTCTCGGTGCGGGAAGCGATGTTGCGTTCGAGGACGGCGAGCTGGTTTTCGCCGGAACGGAGCGTGACGTAGGCGCCGGCGACCTCGGCGGCGAGGGAGACTTGCGCGGCGTGGAAGTTTTCCCGGGTTTGCGCGAGGTCGGCGGTGGCGGCGGCGAGGGCGAGGCGCCGCCTGCCGAACAGGTCGATTTCCCAGCCGGCGTCGAGTGAGGCGGAGTAGGAATCGCCGGAGGTGCTGGCATGGGCGAGGTGGTCGCGGCTGTAGGATTCGCGGCCGGTCGCGCCGGCGGAGAGGGTGGGGAGGAGCGATGATTTCTCGACGGCGCGGCGGGCGCGCGACTCGGCGATTTTTGAAAGGGCGGCGCGGATGTCGGGGCTGTTGGCGAGGGCGTCGGTGATGAGCCGGTCGAGGACGGGATCGTTAAAACGCGTCCACCATGAAGCGAGGGCGGCGGCATCGGGAGCGGCCGGGGTGCCGTTGCCGGCCTCTGTTTGCAGCCAGTGGAGGGGAACGGTGACGCGGGCGGCGATTTGCTCTTTGGCGGTGGGGCCGCTGGCGCAGGCGCAGAGAATGACAGCCGGGAGGATGGCGGCGAGGATTTTGACCGGAAGGAAATGGGACGATGACGATGCTGGCATGGCGATGAATGCGTGCATGAAGACACGCCGACGCATTCAAGGTGCCGTGAAACGGTGGAATTTCGCCCTTTCTCCGGATTTCATGATTCAGGCATTGGCATGGTTGGACGGGGAATCAGGAACCCGGGAAAAATCATCCGAACAAGAAACAAACAAATACAATCCGCCACCCTCATGAGGCGGCGTCATGGGTTTGGCGGGCTTTGGAGGACACGATGCGAGCTTATGGTCATTATGGAATTCTTCCCCGAAAAGTCGCGGGTTTGGCGGGCTTTTTTGGACATGGAGCGAAGCGGGCGGGGCGCAAATTTGTTGATTTTCTGGAAACGGCGTTGCTGCGCCGGCGAGGCCGGGCCGTAATAGCGCCCTTGCAACCAAACGTCGCCCTGCACAAGGTCGCCGGTCTTCGGGATATAACCGTTCAACGCGGGCGGAAAGGCAAGGACGGGCAGGACGAATCCGGTTTCGGGCCGATCGGGAAGCACTTCTATTTCCAAGGCATAACCAGCCGCCCTTTCCCATGTGCGCAGGGTGATCTTTTGAGCATCCAAAACTTTGCCAATGATTGAAACATTGCCTTTGCTTTCGTCTGATGAAAACAGGATTGTCCGCAATCGGTCGGTATGAAATTCCACGGTTTTCAACTCTCGCGCCTCCTTGAATTTTCCCTCCTTTCGCAATTTTGCTTTTGCTTCCCTGATGCGCGGGCCGGAGGTGATGACAATGGGTTTTGCATCGAACGGCGCCAATTCCATCGCCAGGCCGGCGAAGCCGACTTTGACAATCCCCAGTTGGCGCCAGTCGCCGGCGTAGCGCAGAAAATCCGGGGCGAACCAACGCAAAATGTGTCCACATGCCTCGCGGCCTTCAATTATGGCGGAATATGCGCCCGGCACCGGATCCATTGAATCCAATTCGACCAGCCAGCGGCATGTGTTTCTCAAAACCGGGAAAACCGCCTTGTAATATAAATCGCCGCCACCGGGTTTTTCCGCGACCATGACGTTCGTCCAAATCCAGCCGGTTTGCGTTTGCCATTGCTGGATTTTCCCGGGCAACAGGAGAGGCCACGGGGAATCGCAATCATGATATTGCGTTTTTTTCCGACGGCGTTCGCGCTTGATGAAATCAAGGAATTTTTCGTCGGCGGTTTTTATGAAATCATTCCAGTCCGTCCTGTTGCTTGTCTTGTGCCAGTGATGCGCGTGCCAGTATTGCCCGTCGTCCGGTTTCTGTCCTGTGGCTTCGCTTGTTGTTTTTTCGGGAGGAGGGATGGATGCCGCATTGGTTGGCGGCGGCTGCCTGTAATTGACGGCCCGGAATGTCCGCCATTTTGTTTTTCCTGGCATAGCGGCCATAGGCGTTTTTTTGCCGTTCGCTTTCCACGCGGTGGCAAGCAATTCCAGCAACTCCGGAAAACGGACGCATCCAGATGTGTAGATTATATCAAACGGCCTCCGCTCGACAATCTCGACGTAATATTTCCCTGTTTTGTCCGAGCATTTTATGGTTTGCAGGGACAGATTCCTTTTTATTTCCACA
>JAITDF010000687.1 GCA_031282705.1 Opitutaceae bacterium
AGCGTTCCATTTGTCGTTGCTGGTGCTGCGCGACGAGCCTGCGGAAGCCACCGAAGTGCTGGTTGATGGTGTTGCGGCTCAGCCGCAACAAAGCCGCCGTGCGAGTGGCATCCAAGTCGCGACAGAAGCATTCCATTATTTTTCCAATACGATATTTGCTTAATTTACTGTTTTTCAATGCTCTATGATTTATCAGGAATCAATCTCCTTGTCTAGAGCCTAACATATTCCGCGCGGAGGCGCGGGGAACCAAGCAGGGCAAGCGTCCCGCCTCCCGCCGCTTTGGGGCGGCGCCGACGCGCTTTGCGCGCCGGATGGCAAGCGGGACGCTTGCCCTACTTCCCAATCAGACAAGCGGGATGCTTGCCCTACGCCACCCGCGCCTCCGCGTGGCTTTTCAATGGGCAGACGTTTGGGCACTCCTCCGCCTCGACGGATATGCCAACCATCACGGTGGTCTGCGCGTCACTATTCCAAACTGAATGCGGGATCCCGCCCTTTACCAAAAAGGCTTCGTTGGGATTTAATATTTTCCGCTCCCCGCCGAGTCGAATCACGGCCCGCCCGCTGACGACAATAAACAAATGGTCGCGCGCATGAGTGTGCCCGGTCTCCGGCCCTCCGCCGCCGGCTCCAGGTATGCAATCGCGCCATCAATGATTCGCCCGCCGTTTCCAAACAGTCGTTTGGCCAGAAATTTGATGTGGTTCGGCGGAGTTGCGAAATCGTTCACCGGCTTGTCCGCGACTCACAACGTCACGTTGTCGATCAGCCGCACCTCGTCCACCCAGGCGGCGGCGGCGAGCATGGAGCGGCCCGGCTCGACCTCGCGCATCGGCTCCATCGTGCGGCGGTCCACCAGCGCCACGTAGATGACCCGGACGCGGCGGTATTGGGCGAGCAGGTGCGTCATCTCGGCCACGAGCCGGTCGGAGCGGCGCTCGCCTTTTTCCACCATGCCCTTGGCAAAGGCCAGCGCCCGGCCGAGCGCCAGGGCCTCGGCGCGCTGCGCGCCGCTCAGGTAGCGGTTGCGCGAACTCATGGCCAGGCCGTCCGCCTCGCGCAGCGTGGGGGCGACGACGATGCGCACCGGGAAATTCAGGTCCTCCGTCATCTTGGCGACGACCGCCACCTGCTGCGCGTCCTTCTGCCCGAACACCGCCACGTCCGGCCGCGTGATGTTGAACAGCTTGGCCACCACGGTCGTCACGCCGCGGAAATGCGTGGGGCGCGACGCGCCTTCGAGCGGCCTGGCCACCGCCTCCTCGCTCACATAGGTCGAGTAGTTTTTCGGATACATTTCCTCCACCGGGGGGGCGAACACGATGTCCGCCCCGGCGCCGGCGGCGAGCGCGGTGTCGGCATCGATGTCGCGGGGGTATCGGGTAAAATCCTCGTTCGGGCCGAACTGGGTCGGGTTCACGAAAACCGACACGATCACCGCGTCCGTCTCGGCCCGGGCCCGCCGCACCAGGCTCAGATGCCCGTCATGCAACGCCCCCATCGTGGGCACCAGTCCGATCGTCTTTCCCTGCGCGCGCAGCGTGCCGGACAATTTTTGCATTTCTGAAACCGTTGTGATTTTCTGCATGGGCAAAGGATTGGGAGATTAGGGCGGCGTCATGCCACGCTTGAATTAACCCGATCCGTCCGACTAATTCAAGCGCGCGCTTTTCGATTTTGTTTCCCGTTTTGTTTTTGCCCGTTTCGTTTCCCGTTTGCCGCCGTTTTTCCGCCGGTGCGGGGCGCAGGGCATCGCTCCCTCACCCGTTCCCGTTCTCTTGCTCGTTCTCGTTTTCTTACCCGTTCTCTCATTTTTGTCTCCGGCAGGGCGCCCGAAAAAAATGAGAGAACGAGAACGAACAAGAGAACGGGAACGATAAAAACACCCTCCCCCGCGGCATCCCTTTTTCACCTTTTCACCCGGCCCCTTTCACTCTTCACTCCCCGCCGCACCGCCATGATTCGCATCAACGAACACTACACCAAGCTCAAGTCCTCCTATCTCTTCGCCGACATCGCGCGCCGCGTCGCCGCCTATCAGCAGGCGCACCCGGACAAACCCGTCATCCGCCTCGGCATCGGCGACGTGACCGAGCCGCTTCCGCCCGCGTGCATCGAGGCGCTGCACGCCGGCGCCGGCGAACTGGCGCGCCGCGAGACCTTCCGCGGCTACGGCCCCGAGCAGGGCTACGCCTTTCTGCGCGAGGCCATCGCCGCGCACGACTACGCCGCCCGCGGCTGCGACATCGGCGCCGACGAGGTGTTCGTCTCCGACGGCTCCAAGTGCGACTGCGGCAACATCCAGGAGATTTTTTCCGCCGGCGCCCGCCTCGCCATCCCCGACCCCGTGTATCCGGTTTACGTGGACACCAACGTCATGGCCGGGCGCACCGGCCCCGACGCCGGCGGCGGACGCTACGAGGGCATCACCTATCTCGATTGCACGCCCGCCAACGGCTATGTCCCCGCGCTCCCCGCGCCCGGCGCCGTCGATCTCATCTACCTCTGTTTCCCCAACAATCCCACCGGCGCCGTGGCCACGCGCGGGCAACTGGCCGCGTGGGTCGCCTACGCCCGCGAAAACCGCGCCGTCATCCTCTACGACGCCGCCTACGAAGCCTTCATCCGCGACGAAAAAATCCCGCGCAGCATCTACGAAATCCCCGGCGCGCGCGACGTCGCCATCGAGTTCCGCAGCTTCTCGAAAACCGCCGGCTTCACCGGCACCCGCTGCGCCTGCACGGTCATCCCGAAAAACCTCGCCGCCACCGACGCATCCGGCCGGGAACACTCCCTGCACGCGCTCTGGAACCGCCGCCACACGACCAAGTTCAACGGCGTCTCCTATCCCGTGCAACGCGCCGCCGCCGCCATCTACACCGACGCCGGCAAACGGCAGACCCGCGCCCTCGCCGATTACTACCTCGGCAACGCCGCGCTCATCCGCGCCGCGATGCAAAAGCTCGGCCTGCCCTGCGTCGGCGGCGACAACTCGCCCTACATCTGGGTCAACACCGGACGCGATTCATGGGAGGCGTTTGACCGCCTGCTGAACGACGCGCAGGTCGTGGTGACGCCCGGCGCGGGCTTCGGCCGTTGCGGGGAAAACCACATCCGCATCAGCGCCTTCAACAGCCGCGAAAACGTCGAGACCGCCTTGGAGCGCGTGGCCAAGGCGTTGTAGCCGGGCCCCGCTTGCGGCCCGGCCCGGCATTGCGCCGGACCGCAAGACCGGCCCCGCAAGCGCCTGCTGGCATATCATTGGAATGATAATTTTGGTCACCGCTATTTTGAACGGATTTCACATCGCGCCGCCATGAAGCGGCGGCAGCGGCAGGGCAGGCGCATCTGATTCAGGCCGAGAAATAGTCGTCGAGGAGGTTGCTGGTGTTGGGGATTTGCAGGCAGGGAAGGTAATAATGATGCGCTTGTATCACGACTAATTGTTGAAAATGATATATACCTGAATCCTGTACCATTTTGCCCATTGCTCCTGAAAACCCGGAAAAAGCAATTCCCGCCCGCCGGCAAAAAGCCCGCAACCCGCGCTATCTGCCAGGAGATAACGCAAGTGCGGGCCGTCCCAAACGGGTGGAGGTGGCGGGAGTTGAACCCGCGTGCCCCTGACCTTTGCGCGCCGCATCTACCGTTGTAGTGAAGTGTTTGTTTCGCCTCTGTTACGCGACCTCACGCGCTTAAGCACAGGCTATCCCCCGGATGAAGTATACGACACATGGACCGCGGGCGGCTCCATGCGTTATGCCTGCTATCGACGCTTGTTCCGGCCAGCAGGTGTCGCCGGGCAAACGAGGCCGCGCTATCAGGCGGCCAAGGGCATCTCTTCGTAGTTGCCTCTTATTGGTTTGAAGGATGATTAACGAGGCCAACCTTCATCCTCGAACGGCAGCGGCGTGCTCCAACCAAGGGTCGAATCCAGAACACCCCCGAAAATTGGTTTGTCGCGGGTTGCGATTCGATCGGCATGGCATGCCAATCAAAGAACGAGCGCCCACTTTACCCGCCGCCGCGTCCGGCGCAAGCGGGAAATTTCGCCCTCCCCTTAACCACGACTCCGACAAATGCTTTAACTGATGTTACGCAGTCGGCAGATTTTGGTAGGGCGGTCTCGCCGAGACCGCCGTCGTTTGCCTCGTGGTGCCCGCGGGGGTCTCGGCGAGACCGCCCTGCCAAAACGGGCCGCCGCGTCCCATCAGTGCTTTAAATTGTTTTCATTTACCTCGCTTACCCGCGGTCAAAAAGTCTGCTGCCGGTGCAGCGCCGCATAAAACCCGTCGCGGGCGAGCAATTCGTCATGCGCGCCGGCTTCGACCATCCGTCCGTGCTTCATCACGATTATACGGTGCGCGTTGCGGATCGTATAAAGCCGGTGCGCCACCATGAAGGTGGTGCGGTTCTTCATCAGGCGCCCGAGCGCCTCCTGTATCAACGCCTCCGATTGTGTGTCCAGCGCGGAGGTCGCCTCATCCAATATCAATACACGCGGATCGCGAATCAGCGCGCGGGCTATGGCCAGCCGCTGTCTCTGCCCGCCTGATAATTGCGCGCCGCGCTCGCCGCAACGGGTGTTCATGCCCAGCGGCAGGCAGGACACAAATTCCCATGCGTTGGCGTCGCGGAGCGCCCGCTCCACGGTTTCGTCGCCCACCGACGGCAGCCCATAGGTCACGTTTTCCCGGATGGTGCCCTCGAATAGGATGGACTCCTGCGGGACGACGGAAAGGAACCGCCGGTAAGTGCGCAAATCGAGCCGCGCCATGTCAACGCCGTCAAGCAGGATGCGTCCCCCGGAAGGGCGGAGAAAGCCGATGACGAGATTGAGAAGGGTGGATTTGCCGGAGCCCGACGGCCCGACGAACGCAGTCGTTTCGCCGGGCCGCACTTCCAGTGCGAAATCCCGGACGGCATGGGTATCGCTGTCGGGAAAATAAAAGTCCACATTTTCAAATGAAAACGCACCGGCGACGCTGCGCACCCCTGTTTTGTTCTCATTATGCTCGATGTCGGGCGATTGCAGGATTTCACCAATGGAACGCACCGATTCGAATCCCTGCACTATTTGCGGCATGAAATTGGTGAGCCCGAGCACCGAGTTTGTTATAAGTGCGAAATAGCCGGTGAGCATGACCACGTCACCGGTGGTGATCGGCAGAAAACCTGTATAACAAGCCCAGGCCGCGAAAACCAGACAGCCCATGTTGAGGCAGTTGAAGACCGCCCACGATGCCGCCCCGAACAAAGAATTGATCCCGTCCACGCGGAGCCCGGCGGCGCGCACGCGCTCAAGGATGCCCTCCATGCGCTGGAGCGCGCTGTCCTCCAGACCATGCGCCCGTGTGATCGGGATCAGGCTGGTCATCTCGTTCACACTGCTCGACATTCGCTCGATTTCGAGCCTGAAAACCTTGTTGCGCTCGACAGTGCGCCGCCGCAAAAGCCGGATGAGCAAAACGGACGAGGGGATGCAGATTGCAAACACGATCAGGAACGACGGGGCGCGCCAGGCGGTGACCATAAACGCAAAGACGAGGTTTACCACGGCGACAAGGCCGGCATCATAGAAACTGCGGGTAAGGGCCTCGATGGTCTCCACATCCCGCAGCACCTTGCTCTGGAGCGCGCCGGCGCCATGCCGGTTGAAGTAGCCGATGGACAATTGCTGCAGGCGGCGGCAAAGCGAGGAACGCAGTCTCACGGCGATGGACCGCACGGCGCGACTGATGGTTTGCACATAGAAAAAATGAGTGGGGATATTTTGGACAAGAACCACGCCAAGAATGACACCATTCATCCAAAGGTCTCCGAGCGGGTGCCGTTCCCGATTTGTTATGATGTCAATCACCCGGGCCGTCATGAGCGGCATGATCCAAATGGGGCTGTGTTTGATAAACAGGAGCATCGCCCCGACGCTCAAGCGCAGACGCTGGCCATGATAAAGATAAAATAGCGTGCGGACAGGATGCTCGCCCTCAAAGCGGTGCTCGAGCAGATTATTGTCATCGGTATCCATGTAAAACGTTTTCCCGTTTCCTCATATCATCCTTTATAAACGGATGTGGCGCAATCGTGGCAAGCGGCACGGGCGGCCTGCCCGTGGACGGCATGAATGCGGTGCACGGGGGAGGGGTGCTCATATGCCACCGGCCCGGACCTCACGGGTTGGAATCCCGCGCCACGCTGCCGCCTGCGTAACATCAGTCAGAATTTATAGACAAACGATCCCTGATAGCTGAACTGTTTGTCCAGGCCGCCGTCCATCTGGCCGGTGGCTTCCAGTTGAAACTTCAATGAATTCGTTATGTCCACCAACGCGCCCACGGAGCCGCGCCAGCCGTTTCGTTTGAGCGCCGGCACCTCCACGTTCATGGCAAAGCCATTCAGGTTGGTGTCAATGACCCGGGCTCCCGCGCCCTCCAGGAGCGAAACCCAGCCCAAATCAAGAAACACGCGATAGGCGCGATTATTCAAATTCAGCGCGTAAAATGTCGATTCGACGCGGACGCCCGCGCGCGACTCGAAGATAGTGGCGCTTTGCCCGGCCACATCCAGCGCGAGCGATTCGATTCCGGTCTCCTTGAAGCCGTCCATCTTCCAATTCATCCAATGCAAGGAAGCATACGGCTTGATGGTATAGTGGCCGGCGGGAATGGCATAGCTTATCCAGCCGCTCGCTCCATGCCGGCTTCCGTCCGCATCCGATTTCATAAAATCGGCCACATAAGTGGCCGACACATCCCGGTGCGTTTCATACTTGTCCACGCCAAACAGGGCAAGCGCCCCCGCGTCGAGGCGGCCGGTCTTCAGCGCCCCATACAGGCTGAAGGTCATCCGGGTGGAGTCGGTTTTCGAGGCCGCGCCGGCGGATTTAAAGACGCCATCCCCGTAGGAAAACTCGCCGCCGACGATGATATTCTCCCCCATGTATTTCGAGCCGCCGATCGTATAATAAAATGTCTTGAGCTTGGCCGCCTCCACGTCATCGGACCTGGGCGTTGTCACCGTGTCATAGTCAAGATTTGCATATAATGAAAATTTCTCCGCGTTCTTCCCTGCATAGGGCCGTCCGGTATGCCGCGCGACGCCTTCGGTGATCGTGTTCAGGCTGGCGATGGCCGCCTCGTAAACATGGACATAATGTTGCGGCGATATTTGGTTAACCGCGTCCATCAGCAGACGCAATGTCGTGGCCGGACGGCCGTCGGCGTCCAGTTCCAGCGCGGTATCATTGATCTTGCGCATGGCTTTTCCGTTCATGAATCCCACCAGTGGATCAACGGTGTCAACATTACCGGGATCTCCAAGTGAAACAAGGTGGTCAAGATACCCGGCAACGGTCTTCTGCCCCTTGGTGAAGCCCGCGACCTCCGCAAACTTCTCCTGTTTGAGCCGCACCACAAGGCTTTGCGCGCCGCCGGCCCCGTTCACCACTTTGACTGGATCATCGGGATCCTCGACGGTGAGGGTGAGGGAGTTCGCGATGGCCGCGTTGCTGCCGGAAAAGTTCCCGGTGACGCCCATTTCCGCCGTCAGGAATTTGTATTCCCCCGGCATCATATAGCCGGAGGGGCTCCAAATCCGGAGTTTGGAATTCGCCCCGATGCTGGCGCTGCCGCTGATTGCCAGCCTGTCATAATCGCCGCCCCGCCCGATATCGATCCATAATGTCGCCGTATCGTTTGTAGTGATATGGGAGGCGCGCTGCAAGTAATGACCGTTTATCTTCAACGTCCCCGTTTCCCGGCTGTTCTGCCCCATGCCGGGACTCAGGATGCCGCGCTCAAAAAACACCGTCCCCGTGGTCCCGCTTCCTCCAAAAACCATATCCGACCGACCGGAGGTTGTTCCGACCCGAATCGCGCCTATGCTGCTGTTTTCGCCTATGATAAGACCGCCTGTCCCGACCAAGGATATGTTGTTCTGGACCAAAGCCTGCGCCGAAGCGTTGAGGGCAAGGAATCCATTCGAATCAATATAGGCCGCCAGTGTGCCGGATGCCTGAAAATTATTGTTCCCGGTCAAAATGCACCTGCCATAACCATCCTTTCTCAGAACGCCCCCCGCCGCCGCGTCAAAATCCGCCGCGCAGACAAACTCATTGCCATCAAATGAGGTCATTCCGGAACCGATGTATAATGCTTTTTCGCCAAGTATTACTTTTGTCCCCGGCGTCGCGTCCAGGGTGGAAACCCTGGCCGCATACGGGCCGTC
>JAITDF010000697.1 GCA_031282705.1 Opitutaceae bacterium
AACCCCACAAGCCCAAAGACGGAAATACGGGTAAACCTGTTTGAAATCCGTTCGAAAGAAATTTGCCTTCATAGGTAAACTGCCGCCCCTTCGGGGCTCGTTTTTTTCTTGATGGATTCCGTGGGTTCCTCGCTGCGCTCGTCACCCACGGCTAAATGCTGCCGCCCCTCCGGGGCTGACCACCGTCGCCGCCGCCCCTCCAGGCGCCCGCCGGCGGCGGGCGTCCATCGTCCGTCGTCCGTCGTCCGTCGCGCCCGCCGGCGGCGGGTGGCCTCGACTTCGGCGGCCTCCGGGGATCAAAAGGTCAATCGCTGTCTGTTTTCGGCGGCTGTTATTCCGTAAAAAAGCCCGCTGTGGAGGGTGACGCGTCAGGCGGGGCATGGCATGGCGGGGCTTGACGGGGCGGCGACTTTAGTCGCCGCCCCGTCAAAAGCGCGCCGCGCCGCCGCCAGCCAGTCGTAGCGCCGGGCGGCCTGACGTACCGCAGACTTCCAAGTCTGCTTCAAGGCTCATGCCTGGTTGCGGGCTTGTTTTCCGGGCATGGGTCTGGTCGCGGGCCTTCGGCCCGAAGCAGGTTTGGAAACCTGCGGTACGTGGCGCTACCGCGCCGGCGGTCTGTCGTGGCGCTGGCGTCTGACGTACCGCAGACTTCCAAGTCTGCTTCAAGGCTCACGCCTGGTCGCGGGCTTGTTTTCCGGGCATGGGCTTGGTTGCAGGCCTTCGTTTTGCGGGCCTTCGGCCCGGAAGCAGGTTTGGAAACCTGCGGTACGGGGCGCTGCCGCGCCGGCGGTCTGTCGTGGCGCTGGCGTCTGACGTACCGCAGACTTCCAAGTCTGCTTCAAAGCCCGCGCCTGCTTGCGGGCTTTTTGCGGGTATGGGCTTGGTTGCAGACCTTCGTTTTGCGGGCCTTCGGCCCGGAAGCAGGTGTGGTTCCGAGCAAAGCGGGAATCTGCCAGCCTGCGGCTACGTCACGGCGCCGCGCCGCCAGCCAGTCGTAATGCCTGCTGATGCAGCGCAGACTTGGAAGCCGGCGTTGCGTCAGACCTCCCGGCGCGAGGTTTTGGAGGGACGCTCTCCGTGCCGTCCGCCCGCGGCGGTTTTCCCGGCCTTGGCGGCGGTTTTGGCCTTGGCGGCGGTTTTGGCGGCGGTCTTGGCCTTGCGCACTTTCATCGCCGCGGCGATGAAGGAGGCGAAGAGCGGGTGCGGCTTGTCGGGCTTGGACTGGAATTCGGGGTGGAATTGCACGGCGAGGAACCAGGGGTGGTTTTTCACCTCGACGATTTCCACGAGGTTGCGGCGCGGGTTGATGCCGCTGACGAGCATGCCGTTGCGCTGGAGCTGGCCGACGTAGGCGTTGTTCACCTCGTAACGGTGGCGGTGGCGTTCGCGGATGCCGCTTTGGCCGTAGGCCTTGGCCGCGAGGGTGCCGGGCGTGAGCGCGCATTCGTAGCTGCCGAGCCGCATGGTCGCGCCTTTGTCGATGATTTTTTTCTGCTCCTCCATCATGTTGATGACGGGGTTGGGGCAGTCGGGCTGGAACTCCGTGCTGTTCGCGTCGTGCAGTTTCAGGACGTTGCGGCAATACTCGATCACCGCGATTTGCAGCCCGAGGCAGAGGCCGAAATACGGGATGCCGTGCTCGCGGGCGTGGCGCGCCGCGGCGATCTTGCCCTCGGTGCCGCGGTCCCCGAAGCCGCCGGGCACGAGGATGCCGTCGAGCTGCCGGAGTTTCGCCAGGCCGTCCCTGCCCTCCAAATCCTCCGCGTCGATGCGGAGGATGTTGACCTTGCAATTGTTCGCGATGCCGCCGTGCGTAACCGATTCGTAAACGGATTTGTAGGCGTCCTGGAGCTCGATGTATTTGCCGACCACGCCGATGGTGACTTCGTGCGCGGGGCTTTTCACGCGGCGCACGATTTCCTCCCAGATGTTTTTTTCCGGGGGCGGGTTTTTCAGGCCGAACAGCTCGACCACCAGGTCGTCCACGCCCTCTTTTTGCAGCGCGAGGGGCAGTTCGTAGATCGAATCCACGTCGCGGCATTCGATGACGGCCTTCACGGGGACGTTGCAAAACAGCGAGAGCTTGTCGCGCATGCTGTGTTCGAGCGGGTGGTCGCAACGGCACACGAGGATGTGCGGCTGGATGCCGATTTCGCGGAGTTTCGCGACGGACTGCTGCGAGGGCTTGGTCTTCAACTCGCCCGCCGCCTGCAAATACGGCACGAGCGTGACGTGCATGAAGATCACGTCGCGCGGCCCGGCTTCGAGCGCGAACTGCCGCAGCGCCTCAAGAAACGGCAGCCCCTCGATGTCGCCGGTGGTGCCGCCGATCTCGGTGATGAGCACGTCCACGTCCTTCGCCGACTGGTAAATGCGCTCCTTGATTTCGTTGGTCACGTGCGGGATGACCTGCACGGTCTTGCCCAGGTAGGCGCCGCGGCGCTCCTTCTGGATGACCGACTCGTAAACCTGGCCGGAGGTGAGGCTGTTGAGCCGGGAGAGTTTTCCGCTGGTGAAGCGTTCGTAGTGCCCGAGGTCGAGGTCGGTCTCCGCGCCGTCCTCCAGCACGTAAACCTCGCCGTGCTGGAACGGGCTCATGGTGCCGGGATCGACGTTCAGGTAGGGGTCGAATTTCTGGATGCGCACCTTGAGGCCGCGCAGCTCAAGCAGCGCGCCGATGGCCGCCGCCGTGAGGCCTTTGCCCAATGAAGAAACAACACCGCCGGTCACAAAAATGTATTTCATTGGGCTGATTGGATATGATGCGCGGCCAAACCATTACAAGAAAAAGCTCAAAAAAGTGCCTTGGCCCGCCCCCGCTCCCGTTTGCTTACTCGTTCTCGTTCTTCGTCCTTTGTCTTTCCTTCTCTTTCTTCTTTCTCTTTCTCTTTCGTCTTTCCTCTTTCGTCAGGCACGGACGGGTGGAGAGAAAGAGAAAGAGAAAGAGGAAAGAGGAAAGAGAAAGAAGAAAGAGAAGGATGGACGAATGACGAAGAACGAAAGACGGAGAACGAGAACGGAGAACGAGAACGGAGAACGAGAACGAGAATGGAGAACGAGGGAGAAAAATAACGCCCCCCTCAATTTATAAGTCGCAAACCGCCCCGTGTCGCTTACGCTTTGCGTGTCATGAAAACGATACTCGCCCCCATCGACTTCTCCAAGGCCACCGACTCCGTCATCGACGCCGCGTGCGAGCTGGCCTTGTCCATGAACGGCCGCATCGTGCTGCTTCATGTGGTCCAGCCCTTCATCCTTACCAGCGACTACGGGCTGACCATGGAAAACTTCCAGGAAACCATCGCGTCGAGCGAAAAGCACGCCGCGCACCGCCTGGCGGAACTCAGCGCCGGGATCCGCCAGCGCGCCGGCGACGTGGAGGTCGTGCAGGTCAGCGGCCCCGCCCAGGCGAAAATCCTTGAGCAGGCCGTCCTCCGCAAAGCCGACTACATCGTGATGGGCTCGCACGGCCACACCGCCATCTACGACCTGCTCATCGGCAGCACCACGCAGGGCATCCTCCGCAAGGCCGCCTGCCCCGTCGTCATCGTGCCGCGCAAAAAAAGCTGAGCGATTGGATTTTCGATTGGTGATTGGGAGCCGCCGCTCCATGCGCATAACGTCGCGGCGGCGGCCAATCCAGAATCCCGAATCCGAATCCGAATCCCAAATCCCCAATCGAAAATCCAAAATCGAAAATCGAAAATCCAATCCCTCAGCCATGCCGCCCGCATTCACGCACGAGGCCATGTCCGCGACCTTCGTGTTTCGCGTGCGCCATGCCGACGGGACGGCCTACGCGCGGCAGGCGGCGCGGGCGGCCTTCGCGGAAATCGACCGGCTCGAAACCCTGCTGAGCCGCTTCCACGAAGGCAGCGACATCTGGCGCATCAACCACGCCGCCGCCGGCGAGCACGTTTTTATCAGCGAGGAATGCCACGCCTGCCTGCTCCAGGCGCTCCGGCTGCACGCGCTCACCGGCGGCGCGTTTGACATCACCATCGGCGGCGCCGCCGACCTCGCCAAAAGCGCGGCGAAAAAACACCGCGCCGCCGCCGCCGCGCCGGACGCGTTCCAGGCCCTCCTCGCGCAACACGCCGCCGCCACCATCGCGCTCTCGCCCGACCGCTTCGCGGTCGAAGTCGTGCAAACCGGCGCCTCGCTCGACCTCGGCGCGATTGGCAAAGGCTTCGCCCTCGATGCCGCGCACGCCCTGCTCCGCGAATGGGAAATCGAGGACGCGCTCCTCTCCGCCGGCGGCAGCTCCATCCTCGCGATGGGCGCCGAAGGCGGGGATGGCGGCGGCGGGAAGGCCGGCGGCGGTGGTGGCGGGAACGGGGGGAGCGGTGGCAGCGGGGGCGTCAGGATTTCGTCCATCGTCCATCGTCCATCGTCCATCGCCGGCAAACCCGGCGGCAGAAACGGCGACAGCGGCGGCGGCGACAGCGACAGCGGCGGCGGTGGCGATAGTGGCAGCGGTGGCGATAGTGGCAGCGGTGGCGGTAGCCGCAGTGGCGGTGGTG
>JAITDF010000736.1 GCA_031282705.1 Opitutaceae bacterium
GCAGACTTCCAAGTCTGCTTCGAAGCTCATGCCTGATTGCGGGTTCGCGGCCAGGCGTGAGTTTTTAAGCAGGTTTGGAAACCTGCGGTACGACGGAAATGCGTAACATCAGTTATTAACGTTTTCCGTGGGGTTCCTCGCTGCGCTCGTCACCCACGGCCAAGGGCCGCCGTCCCTCCGGGGCTGGCCAACGGCGCTGCGTCCCTCCGAGGTTGAAACGCTGCGCTCATTCGAACGCTGAAAATGTCAACCACCGCCTCCGTTTCGCGGAGTCACGATGGGGAAATCCGTTCAAAATGGCGGGGAACCATGTTTTGCCTGATGTTACGGCGGAGCCGCGCAACATCAGTTTGCAACTATTGCCGCCGTGTCGGGTTGGTTACGCTGGATGATTTGAAGGCACGTCCTGGGTGCGGATTTTGGTTACGCTGGCGGTTTCAAAGGTGGCCATTTCCCGGAGGAACCCGGTCGCGGCGACCAGGAGCGGCCAGGCCAGCGCCGCGCCGGTGCCTTCGCCGAGCCGGAGGTCGAGGGCGAGGAGCGGCTGCCCGCCAAGGTGCCGCACCAGCGCGTCATGCGCGCCTTCGGCGGAGGTGTGCGCAAAAACCGTGTAGTCGAGCACGGCGGGGTTGAGGCGCGCGGCGACGAGGAGCGAGGCGGTGACGATGAAGCCGTCGTTGAGCACGACCATGCGGCGCGCGGCGGCGCCGAGCATCGCGCCCGTCATCATGGCCATCTCGGCTCCGCCAAAGGCGGCGAGCGCCGCGAGGGGCGTGGTCGCGCCGGGATGGCGGGCGAGGACGCGGGCGAGGATGTCGCGTTTGCGGGCAAGGCCGGCGGGGTCGTGGCCGGAGCCGCGCCCGGTGGTGGTTTCAATGGGGGCGCCGGTGAGCGCGGTCATGAGGAGCGAGGCGGCGGAGGTGTTGCCGATGCCCATTTCGCCGAAAATGACGGCGTTGCATCCGCCGGCGGCGAGGTCGGCGGCGAGCCGGTCGCCGGCGGCGAGGCAGCGCGCGACTTCGTCCGGCGTCATGGCCGGGCCGTGGAGGGCGTTGCGCGTGCCGGCGGGCATGATTTTGCGGTCGAGGAGCAGCGGGTGCGCGGGGAGGGGGGCGGCGACAGCGGCGTCGATGACGCGAAGGTCGAGGCCGTGCTGGCGGGCAAAGACGTTGATGGCGGCGCCGCCGGCGAGGAAGTTGAGCACCATCTGGACGGTGACGGCTTTGGGGAAGGGGCTGACGCCTTCGTCAGCGAGGCCGTGGTCGCCGGCAAAGACGAGCGAGGCGGGCCGGCGGAGTTCGGGCGCGAGGGTGCCTTGCATGAGGCCGAGGCGGAGCGCGAGGGTTTCGAGCCGTCCGAGCGAGCCGGGGGGCTTGGTTTTATTGTCGATGGCGGCGCGGAGGCCAGCTTCGAGATGATGCGCCAGTGGCGGGATGGTCGGGATTTCGTAGGACATGGTGGAGGAAAGTGGCAGATGGCAGATGGCAGGTGGCAGATGACAAGTAACAAGTAACAAGTGGCAAGTATCAAGAGGCGGCGGCGGGTGGCGGATGGCGGATGACAGGTGGCGGGTGGAGGGCGGGGGGCGTGTTTAAAGTGATGTCAGCATGCCTTTATCTTTCCTCTTTGTTTTTTCGTTCTCGTTCTCGTTCTCTTTTCTCTTTCGTCAGGAAGGGGGGGGAAGGGATGGGAAAAATGGGAGAGATGGGAGGGGGGCTTTTTCGTCAGGTGCCGCGCAGGGAGAAAGAGGAAAGAGAGAGAGGAAAGAAGAAAGAGAAAGAGGAACGAGGAAAGAGAACGAGAACGAAGAAGGAAAAAGTTTGGATATGCCGGGGGGATTATTTCAGTCGGAGGGTCTGGCCGGCGACGCAGAGGTGGGCTTCGGTGGCGGCGGCGGCGGTGTGCTGGGCGAGGGTGCCGACGAGGTCGCGGAAGCGGCGGAGGCCGGGATGCGCGGGGACGGGAGACCAGCCGATTTCGTTGCTGACAATCACGGCGGGCCAGGGCGCGGCGCGGAGGCGGGCAAGGAGCCGGTCCCATTCGGCGATGAGGGCGTCGTCGGAGAGGTCGAGGCGGTCGGAAACCCAGAGCGTGAGGCAGTCGAGAAGAATGCCGGCGGGCGGCGGGCGGAGCGCGTCGAGGGCGGCGGGGATGTCGCGGGGCGCTTCGAGCACGCGCCAGGTCGCGGGGCGTCCTGCCCGGTGGCGGCGGATGCGTTCGGCCATCTCGGGGTCGGCGGGCGCGCCGTCCGGGCCGGCGGCGGGCGGGCGGCAGGTGGCGACGAAGACGGTGCCGTCGCCCCAGGCGGCGGCGAGTTCGACGGCACGGCGGCTTTTGCCGCTGCGGACGGGGCCGGTGAGGAAAACGAGGGAGGACATGGCGGGGAAAAGTAACAGGCGGCAGGTGGCACTTAACAAGTAACAAGTGGCAAGTGACAAGTGGCAGGATGATGTTGCGCGGCGCCGCCGTTCCGGCGGCCGGTTCGCGCCGGGCGTCTGACGTACCGCAGACTTCCAAGTCTGCTTGGAGCCCCACCGTTGGTTGCGGGCCCTTTGCGGGCCTGCTTTTTCCGCGTGACATCAGCGGCGGACGGCAGGCGGCAGGCGGCGGGTATCAAGGATGTGGATACGCATGGCGCGGGGGTGGCTCAGGGGAACGGCAGGGGGAGCAGGAGGCGGGCGGCGGCGGTCAGGAGGAGCATGAGGGCGAGGGTGATGTGCGCATGGCGGGCGGCGGTGTCGATTTCGTCGGGGCGGACGGCGCGGGGATTGCGGCCGATGAAGGGTTTTTCCACGAGTTCGCCATCGTAATGATTTGGCCCGCCGAAACGGAGGTCGAGGGCGCCGGCGAGGGCGGCTTCGGGGTAGCCGGCGTTGGGGCTGGCGTGGGCGCGGCCGTAACGGGCGACGAAGCGGAGCGCCCGCGGGCTGTGCGCGGCGAGGGCGAGGAGGAGCGCGGTGAGGCGGGCGGGGAGATAGTTGACCGCGTCGTCGAGGCGGGCGGCGGTTTTGCCAAAAAACTCGTGGCGGTCGTCGTGGTGGCCGATCATGGAGTCGAGGGTGTTGGCCATTTTGCAGGCCATCATGGCGGGGACGCCGCCGAGGGCATACCAGAAGAGCGGGGCGACGACGCCGTCGGAGAGGTTTTCGGCCAGGGTTTCGAGGGCGGCGATGCGGATTTGCCGGGCGTCGAGGCGCGCGGTGTCGCGCCCGACGATGCGGGCGAGCCGCCGCCGGGCGGCGTCGAGCGCGGCGGGTTCGCTGTCGCGCGAGCCGTCGCCGAGCGCGCGGAAGACGGCGCGGCATTCGGTGATGAGGGTGCGGTGGGCCAGGGCGGTGAACACGCCGAAGGCGGCGAGCGCGGCGGCGGCGCAGGCATGGATGCGCGCGGCAAGGGCCAGCCCGGCGGCCCAGAGCGCGCCGGTGGCGGCCACGAGGGCGAGGGCGAGGACGGCGCCTTTGAGAAACCGGGCGCGGGGCGGTCCGTGGTTGAGCAGGCGTTCGCCGAGGGCGATGGTGCGGCCGTATCCAACAATTGGATGCGGGAGCCGGCGGGGGTCGCCGAGCGCGAGGTCGAGGGCGGCGCCGAGGAAAAGGGCGGCGAGGCTGATGGACTGGAGGGCGGTGAGGTGCATTGGAAGAGTTTAGTTTTAACTGATGTTACGCATTTCCGTCGTACCGCAGGTTTCCAAACCTGCTTAAAAACTCACGCCTGGCCACGAACCCGCAATCAGGCATGAGCTTCGAAGCAGACTTGGAAGTCTGCGGTACGACGGAGCCGCGTAACATCAGGTTTTAAGTTGGCTCTAGACAAGGAGATTGATTCCTAATAAATCATAGAGCATTGAAAAACAGTAAATTAAGCAAATATCGCATTGGAAAAATAATGGAATGCTTCTGTCTCGACTTGGATGCCACTCG
>JAITDF010000741.1 GCA_031282705.1 Opitutaceae bacterium
GCAGACTTCCAAGTCTGCTCCGAAGCTCATGCCTGATTGCGGGTTCGCGGCCAGGCGTGAGTTTTAAGCAGGTTTGGAAACCTGCGGTACGACGGAACCGCGTAACATCAGTTAACAAGTCGGTCCTGAAAAAGGCGCTTAAAACGCTTTTTTCAGGACCGACTATTTATGGAGCGCGGGCAGGGGGCGCGGGCGCTTTGGAGGTCTTTATAAAAAATGCGGGGAAATCAGGGGGTGGACGCGGCGGGCGGCGGCCATTGGGAGTCGAGCAGTCCCGAATGGTCGATTTTGGCGGGGGCCATGCGCCAGGCGTCGAGGGAAACAAGCGTCGCCGCGCCGCCCTCCGCGAAGACCTCGACGCCCAAATCCTCCAGCGGGGCGTAGTGGATGCAGGATTCGAAAACGCGCCCGTCCCCGGTGCAGGCGTCGAGGATGCCCTTGTCGAGAAAGACGCGGAGCACGATTTCGCGCGTCGCCGGGTCGATGGTGTATTCGCACGGGAATTTATCATTCCGTTTATTGACGATGATTTCGCCGTCCCTCCACATCACGGGAATATAACGCGCGCCATCGTCGCCGCGGCGCACGCGCAGGCCGAACGCCTTCGCATCACCGGCGTTGAAGCGCGCGATGATTTCGAGCGTGTCACCCGCCAGGCCGTCGATGACGCGGGTTTTGTTATTCAATTTCAGTGGCGTCCCGATGGTGAAGTGTTCGCGGCGCAGCGTCTCCAGCTCCGGCGGCGGCGACATGCGCGGGCGCCCGTCGCCGCCGATGCTCAGGATGCGCGGCATCGCGAGCGCGCCCGCCCAGCCGCGGCCTTTTTTCTGGCCGCGCGTCACGCCGTATAGAATCGTGCGGCCCCTGTCATCGCGGCACGCGGTGGTCGCATAAAATCCGGCGCTCTGGTTCAGGCGTCCCTCGGTGCGCGGCGTGAATTTGCACGTGCCGGGATCAAACGCGCCCACGCGGTAGCGCGGCGGCGAATTCGGCGATGCCAGATAGACCCAATGTCCGTCCACCTCGAAAAAATTCGGGCATTCGGCGGAATTTTCATCAATGACTCCCCGATATTCCCAGCGCGTGAGCCGGTCGTCGGCCGCCTCGTAAACGGGAATGTTTTTGTCCGTCAAAACGAGGAAGCGCCGGTCGCCGATGCTGAAGGGATACGGGTCTTTTATATTGCGCGAAAGATCGTCCTTCGGCACGAGGCCGGGCGGCGGATTTTCGGCGATTTTCCGCCACGCGCGCCATTCCGCGTCGAGCGGGCGCGCGGCCCATACGCGGCGCGGCGTGCGCGGCAGATAGGGGACCATGGTCGTGAACTGCACGGGGTCGCCGCGCCTGTCGCGGGCCATGTTGCCCGAAAAGACACTGTGCTCGCCGAGTTCATATGACGGGAAAATGGCCGGCGGCAGTGTTTCCCAGTTGACGAGATCACGGCTGCGCGCATGGCCCCAATGCACATCCACCGCCCGGCCGGAGCCGAGGAAGACCATGTATTGATAAAAGACATGATGCCAGCCGTCGTGCCAGGCGGGGCCGTTGGGGTCGTTCATGCGCTGCGACGGCGGCGTGTAATGATAAACGGGGCGCCACGGGTCGCGCGCGGCGACCGGCGCGTTGCGGGCGATGGCCTGCAACGCCTCGCGGCGCACTTGCGCGATGGCGGCGCCGACATCGCCGCCGGGTTTCGCCATGGGCGCGGCGCCCAGGCGGATTTCGTCCACGAACACATGGCCCGGCTGGTCCTCCACGCACAAATCGTGAATCCCGATCCATGCCGGGCGGCCCTCGAATTCGCGCACGTCCCACGATTTCCATTCGAGCCGGTCGCTGTTGTTGCCCGACGAGGTGCGCGCGGCGCGCCCGTCGATCCACAATGTCACCGCCGCCCGGAATGCATGGTCGCCCCCGCCAATGAGGAAATTTATATACGGGTGGGTGATCTTGAATTCGGGCGAACAGAGCGACCCGAGCCTGTCCAAGTCCTTGCCGCCGGCGAAATGCGACGAGGCCAGTCCCCGTCCGGCAAAACCGGCCGGTTTCACCAAGCCCGCGCCGGACGGATCCTCCGGGCGCGCGGGCGTTTTGCCAAAGGCTTTTCCGCTTGCCCGCCAGGGCGAGTAGGAATCGCCCTCGAAGTCGGCGAGCACGACATCCGCGGGGAGCCCCTGGGCAGCCCCATGCAGGACGGTCGCGAATGCTGAAACGGTTGCACAAAGCAAAAGCAGTTCCTTGGAATGAAATAGTTGCATGAGAAGCGGGCGAGTTTTGCTGAAAAGATTTAGCGAAGGCCCGCGCCTGTCAAGATTGAATTTTTTCATATTTTCATACGGGCATTTTGAGAAATTCGTTTTTAAACACTGATGTTACGCGGCTCCGTCGTACCGCAGACTTCCAAGTCTGCTTCGAAGCTCATGCCTGATTGCGGGTTCGCGGCCAGGCGTGAGTTTTTAACTGATGGGACGCGGCGGCCAGTTTTGGCAGGGTGGTCTCGGCGAGACCGCCGCGAGCACCACGAGGCAAACGACGGCGGTCTCGGCGAGACCGCCCTGCCAAAATCTGCCGGCTGCGTAACATCAGTTTTTAAGCAGGTTTGGAAACCTGCGGTACGACGGAGCCGCGTCCCTTCAGTGAGAAAGAGGGGGGAGGGAGGGAAGGGATGCGCCCGCGTGGCGTCAGGCTGGTTGGGGGTTGGGGGTTTGGGAGGCGGGGTAGGTTTTGGCGGCTTCGGCTTGGTAGGCGGCGAGTTCTTTGTCGAGTTGTCCGGGGGGCCAGCCGGCGGCGGCGGACATCCAGCGGGCGATTTCGGGGGCGCGGGCGGGCATGCCGGGGTGGTAGTAGTGCCAGCTGGTGCGGCGCATGATGATGTCGGAGAGAGTGAGGGCCCATTCGTTTTCGACGTAGTGGCGCACGGCGGCT
>JAITDF010000288.1 GCA_031282705.1 Opitutaceae bacterium
GCGAGGTGTCCGCGCTGGCGGCGGAAAATGGCAACGACGGAAACGACCAGACGGTCGTTTCCGTTTACGCGCCCGGCGCCCGCATCCATGACGTGACGCTGGTGTCGCATGACAAACGCAACTGGGGCTACGCGGAACCGGGGCCCAATTTCGGCAACCCAAAGGATCCCGTGAACAACCAGAACCTCACCGCCAAGGTGGTTGACAGCGGGGCGCTCTTTGTCGAAACCGCCGGGCGCGCCGACCTGTGGTTTTACGACTCGGCAGTCCACGCCGCCGGCCCTGGCGTGTTGACCGGCACGCTCCAAACCGCGTCCACCAGCCGCAACCCCGCTCCGTGCGCGCCGTCCTCGGATGGGGTTCGGGTGGAGAATGTGCGTTTCACCGGTTACTATGCCGGCGAGCCGGACAATCTGCCCAATTCGGAGGGCAGCGGGCGCGCGGTCGGCGTGGTCATCTACAATGGGAAAAAACTTGCGGTCAGGAATTGTCATTTCGAAAGCGCCGCCCGCACCAGCCGGAAAATCATGTGCCGCACCGTGCTCGCCTTAAACACCTCCACGCAGGATTTATATTTGGCGGGAAATCGCAGTCTCAACGTCGGTTCGCATTCCTCCGCGACCGGCATGGACGGCAACCAGGGGGAGCAATATCTGTTTCATTATCGCTATCCCTACGGCGGTCTGTTTGACGTCGCTCAGGCCGGCCCGGATTCGGTCACTCTTGACCCCTCGGGCGTGCCGCCGATTCCCGGGCAGCCGGACGATCCTCACTATAACGATCCTCATTATTTTACTGACAACGCGGGCAGCCGGGTGCTGCCCGAGGTCGGAACCAACGACCATTGGCTGGTCTTCATCTGCGCCGGCAAGGGTGTCGGGCAATACCGCCGGGTGACCGCGCAGTCAGCCGGGAGCGGTTTGATAAAACTCACCGTGGACCGTCCTTGGCGGGTGGCGCCCGACACGACCAGCCGGTTCAACCTCACCCCCGCCTACCGGCGGATTGTATTGTATAAAAACTACGTGGACACCGGCGGCAGCACCAATCTCCGCAAGACGCACAAATCCCACGGCGTGCTGTTCTGGTGCTACGCGTTCGACAACGTGGTCGAGGGGAACACCTTCAAGGCCATGACCTCCGGCATCCTTTTTAACAGCCGTTTCCGCGCACCGACTGCGTGGAACCTGACGCGTGGCAACACCGTGAGCGATGTCATGGGCACGGGCGGGGACACCAGCGTCAAACCGACCGGCTATGTCGATCATTTCCGGGTGACGCAGGCGTGGCCCGCCCCGGCGGACCGGGTGTTCTACTCCGTGGGCAACGCGGCGCGGGAAAACCATTTCGACATCGGCAACGGCGAGTCCCAGCAATACTATGGCGCGGGCGCCTACCTGCACGCGCGTTTCACCGGGAATGTGCCGGGCGGACTTCCGCCGGTGGAGCACGCGACCGGCGGCATTGTGATGAGCGTGATTGAAAACAATATATTCACCGGGCTGCTGGAGGAGGGGGTGGTCGTGGAGGCGCCCGCCAACACCTGCCTGGTGCGCCGGAACCAGATCAAACTGCCGGCCTCCACTCCGGCGGAGAAGACCGTCGTGGTGGAGCAATCGGTTCGCGATCTCAATCTGGTCATGGAAAACAACGAGGCTGTGCCCGAAATCACCCGATCGCCCCTTTCGCAAAGCGCCCCGCTCGGCACCCGCATCAAGCTCACGGTGTCCGCCGCGGGCGGGGATAATTTCCAATACCAATGGATGAAGGACGGCGCGATTCTCGATGGCGCAACCTCCGCCTCGCTCCTGCTCGAAGGGACGCCCGCCGATGCCGGTTCCTACCGGTGCCTGGTGACCGGCGCCGGCGCCGGCGTCTGGAGCGAACCCGCCGAAATCACCATTTCGCCCGCGCCCGGCGGTCCGCTGTCCGCGCCCGTCGCGGTGGCGGTGGACGCTTCCGGCGCGCTTTATATAGCCGACGCGGCCAGACACGACATCCAGAGCGTCGGCGCCGCGAACACACTCGCCCTTCTGGCCGGAGTCTCCGGCTCGGCGGGATTGGCCGACGGCGCCGGCGCGGGGGCGATGTTCGACACGCCCTCCGCCCTCGCCGTCCGTTCGGGCACTCTGTTCGTGTCGGACGCCGAAAACGCCCGCGTGCGCACCGTGTCCGCCGCGGGCCGGGTCGGCTCGCTGGCCGCCTCCGGATTTGTCACCCCCGCCGGCATCGCCGCCGACGACCGGGGCAACCTGTATGTCGCGGACAAGGGCGCGCATGTGATCCGAAAACTGGACGGAGCCACCGGCGCCCCCGCGATTGTCGCGGGACAGACGGGCGCGCCCGGCTTCGCCAACGGCGCCGGCATGCTCGCCCGGTTCGCGGCGCCGGAGGGCGTCGCCTGGAAACCGTCCGGCTCCGGCGCCGGCGTTTTGTATGTCGCCGACACGGAAAACCATGTTGTGCGGGAAATAGATTTGGATGCCGGCGCCGAAGTTTCCACCCTCGCGGGCGTGGCCGGAGACGCCGGCTGTGCCGACGGGCAGGGCGCCGGCGCCCGGTTCAACCTCCCCGGCGGGATCATCGTGGACGGCGCCGGCACGCTTTTTCTTGCCGACACCGGAAACTCCGTCATCCGCGAAATCTCGCCGTCCGGCATGGTGCTCACCCTGGCCGGCAACCCTGGCGCGGACGGCATCGCCGGGATTCCGGGTTTCAAGGACGGCGCCGGCCTAGGCGCGTTGTTCAACCGGCCCTCCGCGCTCGCGCTCAGTCCCGACGGAGAGTTTTTATACGTCGCCGACACGGGCAACCGGGCAATCCGAAAAATTGACGCAAATGACAATGTCAGCACGCTGGCCCTTGTCGCGGCGCCGGACGCGACGCCCCCCGGTGCCGATGGCGGCACCGGCGGCAATGGCGGTGGCGGCGCTTTTTCCAGGTGGTTCCTCGCCGTCCTGTTTTTCTCCATGATGCTCCGCCATGCATTGAATAAACAAACACCCATTTAGCCTGCATAAATAAAATCATGAAAACACACATTATTATCCTTGCCGCCGGACTGCTGTGCGGAGTGCCGGCGCCGTCCGCCCAACAACCACTGTCGTGGACGGAACTGGCGGAAGAAATACACACCCCGTCGGTCGCCGACGCTGTGCCGCAGATCGCCGCCATAGGCGAGAGCACCTATCCGGGTGAAACGCTGGTTTTAACCGGCGTCGGGCTCGCCAAGGCATCGCTCATTGTCCGGGCCGGCGGCGAAGAAATGACACTGCCCCCGATTTGCGCGACCGACGACCGCATGGCGGTGGTTTTGCCCCCGTCCCTGCCGCTGGCCGCCGCCGTGGTCTGGCCGGTGCGGGATGGCATGGCCGGGCGGCCGGTCCGCATCAACGCCCCGCAAATTTGGTGGCACTGGCCGCTTCGCATCACGGCGAAAACACCGGAGGTGCATATCATGGGGCGCAATTTTAAGCTGAAGGACGGAGATGACGCGGTTTATCTGCGCGGGCCGGGATTCGACGGTGTCTTAAAGGCGATTGATATCAATCCGTATCAGTTGACCCTGCGCCTGCCGAAAGGGTTGCAGGCGGGCGAGTATGGCATCTTTGCCTGGAATGGCACCGATTTCGGCTGGAGTGATCCGCTGATGATTTCAGTCGAAGCCGATCCGGCGCCTGCGCCAGCCGGCAAGACCCACTCCGCCGGCGATTTCGGGGCGGTTCCAAATGATGACAACGACGACACCGGGGCGCTGCAAAAGGCAATCGACGCGCTTGGCTCCGGCGAAACATTGCAGCTCGATGCCGGTCATTATTTGCTCTCGAAGCCGCTCGTGGTTTCGGCGGAGGGTGTGAAAATCAAAGGCGCGGGAGCCGGGACCTACGATGCCGCGGCCGGCGCGATGAGCGGCAAATTCACGCTGTTAAAATACAAGGATGCCCGCGATCTGCCGGCAAGTTTGCTGGAAATCCTTGGCGCCGGTTGCGAGGTGTATGATCTGGCCGCGGAAAACGGAAATGATGGCTATGACCAGACCGTTATTTCCGTGCATGGCGCCAGCGCCAGAATCCATGATGCGACCTTGGTGATGCTTGATAAACGAAACTGGGGTTATGATGAACCCGGACCGAAATTCTCCGGAGAAAAAAATCCCAAGGAGAAACTCACACCGCAGGTGATCGACAGCGGCGCGCTCTTTATTGACAGCGGTGGCAGGGCCGACACTCATTTCCATGATTCAGCAGTTCATGCGGCGGGGCCCGGCGTATTGATCGGCACGTTGCAGGCCCAGGATTTGGAAAAGGACAATGAGCCATCCTCCGACGGTGTGTTGATTGAGAATATTCAATTCACCGGGCATTATGCCGGGGAGCCAAATGAAAAGCCCAATCCCGGCGGCAGCGGCCGCGCTGTCGGCGTGGTCATGTATAATGCCAAAAAAGTCATGGTCAGGAAATGTCTGTTCCAGAGCGCGGATCGCGCAAACCGGAAAATCATGGGCCGCACGGTCCTGGCCTTGAACACATCAATCCAGAATCTTTACTTGGCTGACAATCGCAGCATCAACGTCGGCTCCCATCCTTCCGCAATCGGAATGGAGGTGAACCAGGGCGAGCAGTATTTGTTTCACTACCGCTATCCCACGGGCGGATTGTTCAATGTCGCGCGCGCGGATGCGAATTCTGTCACACTCGACCCGCTGCATCCCCGGCCATTCAAGCAAAACAACAAATATTCCCGGTCGCATTATTTCATAGACAACCGTGGAAGCCGCGTGCTGCCGGAAGTGGGGACAAACGATCACTGGATTGTTTTTGTCTGCGCGGGACGGGGTGTCGGACAATACCGGCAGGTCGTGAAACAGGAAAAGGACGGCGGGCTGACCCGGCTGGTCGTGGACAAGCCGTGGCGTGTCGTTCCCGATGATACCAGCCGTTTCAATCTCACGCCCGCCTACCGGCATGTCACGGTTTTTCGCAACTATATTGACACCGGTGAGTTTGTGCAAACGCATAAAACACACGGGGTGACGTTCTGGTTTTACTCGTTCGATAATATTGTCGCCGGCAATTATTTCAAAAACGTGACCTCGGGCATTGTGTTCAACAGCCGGTTCCGCGGCCCCACGGGATGGAACCTGACCCGTGAAAACACAGTGGCCAGCATCAGCGGCTATTGCGGTGACACCAGCCTGAAACCGGCCGGTTATGTTGACCATTTCCGGGTGACCCTGGACTGGCCCAAACCCGATGACCGGGTGGTGTATTCGATCGGCAACGCAGCCCGCGGCAATCGTTTTGAAAATGCCGATGTCGGCGCCTTTCTGCACACCCGGTTCACCGGCGAAGTGCCGGGAGGTCTTCCTTCCGTCGAGCACACGACCGGCGGCATGGTCATGGGCGTGATTGAGAACTCGATTTTCTCCGCCATCCGCGAATACGGCATTGTCGTGGGATCGCCGGCAAACACCTGCGTGATCCGGCAAAATCAAATCCAGATGCAAGATGAAACCCTGTCGGGCAATGCCGTCGTGGTGGAGCCGTCGGTCCGCCTTCTCAATGCGGTCGAGGGGAACATAAAATGAGCCGGGCGGGCATCATGACAGCCCGGCGCGGGGGAGCAGGACTTGTTCGTCCCGCGCACGAATCGATAGAGTAGAGGAGGCAACTGAACGATTTCAGCAAAAACCAGATTTCCATCCCCCGCCTCCAAGCTCAAGGTCATGTCATCTTCAGTCGACCACCTCGTCCAACGATACCCGTTTCCCTTGTTTAAGTCCGACCGGTTCGATCCTCACTCCATTTTTCCTTATTCCAATAAAACCCGAAGTATTATGAAAAAACTTCCTCCTATTCGCCAGGCAGCGGTTCCCCTTCACGCGATTTCTTCGCTGCTTCAGGCCGGTCTGGCGGCGGGCCTGGTGGCCGCCGGATCCGCTTTGCACGCCGAACTGGTGACCAGCAATCAGTTGATCGTGACCAAGGTGTCCGGCACCGGCGCGGCAGGCTCCGTTTTTCTGGAAATCGCCGATGGCTTTACCTACACCTACCAAGGCATTGCCAGCGGGGCCGTCAATGGCGGCGCGGCGGAATTTTCGACGGTCTCCGGCCCGGGCGTCAGTTTTGTCGTCATGCCCGCGTCACCCGGCGGCACCGGGAAGGTGCGTTTTTTTGGCAACAGCGCCCGGTATGGCGGCGCGCTGTCCGTGTCGGGCGCCGGCGCCACGTTTGCAACCGGCACGTTGGTCAATGTTCAGTTCGGCGACATTAATGATGCCAATTCGGGAAATCACGCGGTGTTCACCGGCGGCGGTGGCGCGCTCTATACCACCCGGGTTCAGGATTTTCTCATCCAGGACAGCGGAGTTTACCGGAACACATCGTCCAGAAGCGCAGACGGGGGCGGGGGCAATGGCGGTGCGATGCATTTGGGTGCGGGCAGCCATGTCATCATCAAAAACAGCCAATTCGGCAGCGAAACAAATCCCGAATCAGGCAACTCGACGACGGACGCACAAGGCGGGGCAATTTATATTAACGGGGCGGCGGCAACCACGATCTCAACCCTTGATATTGCAGACTCCGGTTTTTATTATAATCATGCGGATGCGGGTTCCCTCGCATATGCAGCCAACGGCGGAGCGATCTCCATCGGCACATTCGTCGATCTTACCGTCCGAGACTCGGTATTCGCGGGCAATTATACGGTGGGAGCCACCAATTCTGTTTATTACGGCGGCGGTGCCTTTTACAGTAACGCCGTTTCAGTGACCACAGCCTTTGTAGACACAATATTCCAAGACAACCACACGAGCAGGCTGGGCGGGGCCATTTATCATGGCAGCGGCGTGCTGACCTTGGAGGCGACCAAGGATATCACCATGTCGGGCAACTGGTCGGGGAGCGGCGGAGTCACGGGAACCACCCCTCATTATGCCAGCGGCGGTTTTCTCTACTTGGGCAACGCCGCCACCGCCATGGCCAATATCAAAGTGGCCGCGGGCGCGACCATGACCATCGGCAGCGCCACGCTGTCGTCTGATTATGATTCGATTGCCAGCACCGGTGCCGCACCCACCATAACGGTAAACGGTGGCGGCGACACCGGCACGTTGCTGCTCCACGCCAATAATTCCGGATTTTCCGGCACGTTCAATGTGAATGGCGGAAGGGTTTTGCTGGGCAACCCGGACGCCAGTCTTGGCGGCGTGGTGAGGGTCGGAAACGGCGGAACCTTGGGCGGCGTCGGCACCGTCATTCCCAGCGCGGCGAAACTGGACGTCATGGGCGGCGGTGTGTTGCAGGCAGGACTGGGCGACGGGAGTTCGGACGGCACGCTTGCCGTGAATGGCACGGTGGCCTTTTCCAACAACGGCGGGCTGGCCGGCAGCGGAACCATTGTGGCGGCGGCGTATTATCTTGGCGCCGCCGACACCAACCAGATCGTTGCAGCCATTGCGGGCGCGGGCGACATCCTCCATTTGACCGGGACAATCTACGGCGGCGGCTGGCTGCAAAAGACGGGCTCCGGCGCGCTTGTGCTGGACGGCGCATCCACGATGACCGGCGGCGTGCGGCTGGAATCCGGCGTGCTCATGCTGGGGCACAACGCGGCGTTGGGCACGGGCACGCTCAGCGTGACCGGCTCCGATTCGCGCGTGGTGCTGGGCGCGGCGGGCATGACTATAACCAACGCGATGTTGCTCATGGGAAAAACCGCGATTGACACCAACACATACGATGGCGCGTTTGCGGCCGCGATTTCCGGCGCGGGCACCTTTGAAAAAACAGGCATGGGTCGGCTGACGCTGGCCGACACGTCCGCCTTCACCGGCACCGCTGCAATCAGCGGCGGAGAGCTGGCCGGCAACCTCGCCGCGGCAAGCGCGGTTATAATATCAAACAACGCCGTGTATGACGGAAACTTGACTTTGGGGTCGGGCCGGATCGTCGGCGCGAGCGGCACCATCCGGGGCAATCTTGCCTTGGCCGAAGGCGCGATCTGGTCGGTTGATCTTGGCAACAGCGACGGCGCGCCGGGCACCTACGACCACTTGTATCTGACGGGGTCGCTGATCACCGCCGTGAGCAACACAATCGATCTGCGCAACATCGGTTCGGCCAGCTCTTATATAATCGCCAGCGCGGGAGATCTGTCCGGCGCGCCCATCGGACAATTCTCACTGACCGCCGGCGGCACACCGACCAACCGGATTTCGCCCCGCCTCGCCTATGCGGGCAACGACATCCAGCTCTCAACCGGGGCGAGGAACCTGCGTGTGACTTGGGCGGACGGCGCGGCGGACTGGGACTCGTCCGCCGCAAACTGGACGGAAAGTTCCGGCGAAACCCGGTTCAGGAGCGGCGACAGCGTGGTGTTCGACATCACCGCCGGCAGCAGTGCCGTGACGGTCACGGCCGCGGGCGTGGCGGCAGGCGACCTCGCGGTGACGGTGGCGGACGGCGCGACGCTGAGTTTCGCCAACGGCGGCATCGAGACGGACGCCGCCTTCGCGGACGCTGATGGCCATGCCGCCGGCAACGATGGTTATATCTATCTCGGTTCGTCCAGCGCAGCCGCGACAGGCAGGCTCGTGAAAACCGGCGCCGGCACGCTGCTGTTTTTGAACGGAACCAACAACTTCAAGGGCGGGATCGAACTGCGGGAAGGCGTGCTGGCGGTGACCGGCTCTTCACAACTCGGGGACGGCGGACAGGGCGTGGCCTTCGCCGGCAACGCCACGCTGGCCACACCGGGCGCGGACGTGACGCTGGCCAATAATTTCAGCGTGGCCGCGGACAAGACGGCGGTGTTCGACACGGGCACGGCGACATTGCGGCTCACCGGCGCGCTGGCCGCGCCCGCGAGCGGCACGTTTTCCAAGCTCGGCACGGGCGACCTGCGGCTCGCCGCGAACAGCGCCGGGCACGCCGGCGCGACGTGGGTGCGGGAGGGACGGCTGTTGCTCGACGGTGGCGCCGCAAACCTGGGAGGCGGCGCGGTCACCGTGGAACCCGCGGCGATGTTCGGTGGCGCGGGAACCGCGGGCAGGGTGCTGGTCAAAAACGGGGCCTTCCTCTCGGCGGGGCGACCGGGCGCGATCGCGACGGAAACATTAGACATTTCCTCGACACTCACGCTGGAGGCCGGCGCGCAAATCAATTTTGCCATCCAGTCGGGCGACGCCGACCACGCCCTGAGCGTGAACACGAAATTGAATGCAAGCGGGCTGCTGGTGACCGGTGGCACCGCCGGCGACATCACCCTGAATTTCGACCGTTTATATACCGGTGTTTATAATATCGGCAACATCACGGGACTGAAGGGGGCGAAAATCCTCTACGCAGGCCAGGTGGTGGAGATGGGCGGACGACAGAGTATAGTATATGACGACACCACCGCCGCCGGCTCGCTGCTGCTCAATGTCACGCTTTCGTCGAGCGAGAAACTGGTCTGGCGCGGCAACACCGGCGCGCAATGGAACGTGAGCGCCCAAAACTGGCTGGTGCAGGGCACGGGCACCGCGATTGTGTTTGGCGACGGCGACACGATCATATTCGACAGTGTGAGCGACGCGGCCAACGCGGGCAATCGCGCCATCACCATTGAGGGCATGCAAGTCACGCTTTCAGATTTGCTCGTGGAGGGCGGCGCCGATTATACTTTCGCTGGGGCGTTGATCCGGACGGACTCCACCAGTGTGATGGGCGGCCACGTCACCGGCGCGCAGGGACGGTTTGAAAAGACGGGCGCCGGCACGGTCACCCTGGCCAACGCGGGCAATGTCTTCACCGGCGGCGTCATGCTGTCCGGCGGCGCGCTGGTGTTTTCCAATGGCTCGCAACTGGTCACGACCGGCACGGACGGCGCGGACGCGGGCATCGCCATCAGCAACTCGGCGGTGCTGCGCGCCGGAGCCGATGGCATTGGATTTGATAATAAATTACTGGTGGCCGCCGGGGAAGCGGCCGGGTTTGACACCAACGGGATGACCGCCACCTACTCCGGCACCTTCGACTCCGGATTTGCCGGTGAACTGGCCGTGACCGGCTCGGGCACGCTGCGTCTTGCGGCGGCCAGCGCATCCGCATCCGGCACGCTCGCAATAAACTCGGCGCAGGTGTTGCTCGCCGCCCCGGACGCGACGCTGGGCAATGCCGTGACGGTGGGCGGGGGCGGCGTGTTCGGCGGCTTGGGTATGGCGACCGGAAACATCGCCGTCGGGCCGGGCGGAACCTTGCGGGTTGGGACGGACGGGACGCCGGCGCTGTTGACGGTCGGAGCGGCGTCCCTGTCCGGCGGGGCGGCCATCGCCGGCTCGGGCACCCTTGCGGGGGCGCTGCTGCTGGGCGGCGCCGGCGATGTCATCACCGCCTTCATCAACGCGAACGACACGCTGGTCATCTCGGCCACGACCTCCGGTGGCGGCATTCTGGCCAAGAGCGGAAGCGGCGCGCTGACTCTTTCCGGCACCGCGGCGCTGGGCCACGCCGGCACCCGGATTGACGAGGGGGTGGTCTGGTTGCGGAATATCACGCCGGCCGAGGCGCCGGACGCGACGCACCATTTTTATATAAACGGCGGCTGGCTGGACCTCTCCGATCTCGCCGCTGACGCGGACAACGTTCCGGTCAACGACTGGCAAAATCTCTCGTTCTCGGGCAGCCTTGGCGGCATCATCGGCGCGGACGACCAAGTCACGCTCGCTGCCGGCGACACGGGTTTCCAAATCGGAAGCACGGGTGAAAACGGGCGGGGCGTCTTCGTGGTTGTGGCGGCGGGAAGCGGCACGGCCTCGCTCGCGGGCAACAACACTTACGCGGGCTATACACGCGTGGATTCGGGCGTCTTGGATGTCGCCGCCGCCGCCAGCCTCGGCGACACCGCCTTGTCCCGGAATATCATTCTCAACGGTGGCGGGCTGCATATCACCGGCTCATTTGCCACCAGCCGCGCACTGGAGTTGCGGCGGGACGGGACCGTGGACGTGGATGAAAACCTCGTCTCCACTTGGGGCAGCGTGACAGGCAGCGGCGCGTTGATAAAAGATGGCGGCGGCACGCTGATGCTGACCGGTGCGCCTGTCGTGGCACACACGGGCGCGAAATACGTGAACGCGGGTATTTTGCGGGGAACCGGGGCGGCGCTGTCGGGCGTGATAAACAATTCGGCCGCCGTCATGCTGGACCAGCCCGAGGGCGAAAGCACGTTCACGGGACGCATCACCGGCGGCGTGGTGACGAAGGCGGGACCGGGTGGCGTGGTCATCACGGATTCCGTCGTGCTGGACACCGCCATGATTAATATTGAGCGCGGCACCTTCAAACAAAACGCGGGCGCGATGGTTTCCGCCGGGCAGTCGTTTAATATTTTCGCGAACGGCGAGCTGGCGCTGCCAGCGGGCGGAGCGATTGCCGCGCCGCTCCTGCGCAACGAGGGCGTGATCAAGATCGGCGGCGCGGCCACCGGAACGGCAGGTCAGACTCTGACTATTGAGGGCGACTACGCCGGTGGCGGCATCATCCAACTGGGCCTCCGGGGTGCCTCGGGCGGGATGTTGGCCGCCGACCGCGCCGACAAACTTGCGATCACCGGTTCAGCCTCGGGCATCACCCGCGTCATCTTCACCCAGGCCGACACCAGCGGGACGCTCGCCAATCAGGCGGACTCGCTGCCCGACAACCTGATCACCGTTGCGGGCGGTGGCGGAGAGTTTATCCAGGATGGCCGGGTCACGTTTGGGGTAAAGGATTATGTGCTGTTGTATGATCCCGCCACCGGCACCGGCGGATGGGCCATTTCGATGGCATCGGAAATCCCGGCGGTCATGGCCGTGGACGCAGCCGTGATAACTTCGAGCAAGGCGGCGTTTGACGCGCTCGGCCAGAGGCTGGAGGCGCTGCGACTGTTTGGTGGAAAATCCGTTCCCGCCGGGTTTACCTTGTGGAGCAACGGCATCTGGCATCAGGACCGGTTCAAGAAGACGGTTTACGATGGCGCGACTTCCGTAACCTCGGGCGTGCAGGTCGGGGCTGATTATACCGATGCAAACAAGGTTTTCGCCTTGGGCGGGTTTGTTGATTATATAAGATCGGAATTGGATGTTTCTTCGGAGGCCGACAGCACCGCGACGGTGAGGGGATTCGGCGCCTATGCCCGGTTCGCCGGCAAGCGGAATTTTTTTGACGTGATCCTGCGGGGGAGCAGCGGTGTTTATGAGATTGCGCTCCCCAACACACCCTCGTTTGACATGGATGTGACCGGCTTCGGCGTGGTTGTGGGCACGGGCTGGCTGGCAAAGGTGGACCGCCTCGACATCGAACCGCAGCTTCAGGTCAGTTGGTCGCGCAACCGGGTTGACACCGCCACCGACGCGCACGGACGCGCCTACCACGTGCGGCCCTTTGAGTCGCTGTCTGGTCGCGCATCGGTGCGCTTCAGCCGGCTTTTCAAGACGGACGGCGGCCGGCAATACCGGCCTTACGCGAGGATCGGCTACACCCGCGATTTCCGAAGCGAAACCGAGATGCAGGTGAAAACCATCGGGGAATTGATTGATTACACCAACAATCTCGGACGGGACCTCGTGACGCTTAACGCCGGTGTGACTTTATATGTCTCCAAACGTTTGAATCTATGGGCGGACGTCTCCGCCGCCACCGGCGAGAACACCGATGGTTACAGCGCCAACCTAGGAGCGGCCTTCCACTGGTAAAACACCGCGCAACCCGCCGGACAGGCCGATCGCCACCGCAACCCAGCTTACAACTCCATGAGAATGACATCGCGTATAATTACGTCCATATCCGCCGCGGCCTTGCTGATCGCCGGCGGCGCCGGCCTGCATGCACAGGAAGCCGTTGCAAACAAAAACAACGCCGACGAGGAGGTCGTCGTCCTGCCGGAGTTTCGCGTCTCGGAAAAAGATGACGGCTCGTATCTGGCGACGGAATCCACCTCCGGTACCCGCATCGCCATGCCGATTTCGAGCCTGCCGTATTCCATTCAGGTGATGACTGCGGATTTCATCAACGACTTCCAATTATACGATACCGAGGAGCAGGCGCCGTTCATCAGCGGCATGGCGCCCGGCGATCCCGCGACCGGCTCCGGCTCGGGTGGCAGGCTTCGCGGGCTGGGGATATCGCGCTTCCGCAACGGCTTTTTCCGCAGCCAGGCGCCTGAGTCGAGCAGCATTGAGCGGATCGAAGTCATCAAGGGGCCCATGTCGGCGATTTACGGGCGCGCCACGCCGGGAGGGGTGATCAATTACATTTCCAAAAAACCGCTCACCCGCTTCCGCACGGGCGCGGCACTGGTGACGGGCTGGTATGATTACGGCCGGGTTGAAGCCTACGCCACCGGACCGGTGCCTTTCGAATCGCTTGCCGGGAAACTCCCCGGAAAATTGTATTACCGCATCGACACGTCATATCATGATTTTGAAGGCGCGACCGAATTTTATTTCAATCGCACCTTCAATCTTTCCGGAGGGGTGACGTGGAAGCTCAACCAGGACACTTCGCTCACCGTGGAGTATGAGCACACCGACCTGACCATGAACGACCAGGGATCCAATATCCGCTATATCGACAAGCGCGGATCAGCGGTGACAAGGGAATGGGTGATCCTCGGCAATATATTTGACCTCCCGGATGGCAGGGATCTGGTCAAGTTTAACGCGTCCGGCTCCGAAAGAAGGACATCGAGACTCAACGATTCCTATTACGTCCAGATTGAGCATCGCGTCACACCCAACCTCAGCCTGCGCGGCAATATCAACTACACGGAACGTGCATTCTCGCGGAAATGGCCGGCGTTGCCGGCCATTTGGGATCCCGAAGATAAAATATGGCGCGACAACAGCGGCGCCGCCTACACCCGGAACGCGGCCCATTACCAAAAGATAGATTACGAGCAATACGGCGCCCAGTTCGACCTTACCCAAGTCTGGAGAACCCGGATCAAACAGCGCAGCCTGCTGACGTTTGATTATTTCCGGGACCGCACCAGCCAGTTGCAATGGCAGATGACCGGGAACGCCCTCACCAGCGCCTTGGGGCGGCTGGGTCTTTCCGCGAGCGAGATCACGGGGTGGCGTGCGGCCGATCCTTACAACACGGAGCCCAAATACTCCGTGCTGCCCGATTATACCAAAGACCCCGCAGGATGGACGCTGAACACGGGGAGCAGCGATACCGCCGGTGGCAATTGCTTTGACATCGACTTGCTATTTTATGGGGCGTTGTTCAACCATACGATAGAATTGTTTGACGGGAGGCTGAACCTCACCGCATCCGTGCGTCAGGACTATACGGAAATCGAAAGGGTCGAGCCCAATCACAGAAACGAGATGATGCGGGATTCCATGATCAGTGTTGAAAATTTCTCCTATAACGGAGGTCTCACCTATGCTGTGATCAAGAAAAAACTCACCGCCTACGTCAGCTACGGAACAGGATTCAATCCCACGCCGACGGTCGATCCCCAGGTCGGAAAAATTTTTGGAAATTTGATTTCGGAGGGCGGCGAAATAGGCATAAAGGGGCTGCTCATGGGCAATCGGTTTTCCTACTCGGTTGCGTTCTGGCAGTTCACCCAGGAAAATGAGGTGATCCGCAATCCCGATGCGCTGGCGGATCCAAACGACTACTCCCTTTCCTATTATGTGGAGGGTGGTGCGCGAAAGGGCAAGGGCGTCGGTATCGACGTGTCCGGCCAGCTTTTCCCCGGGCTGAGCATGTTGGGCAACATATCTTGGGTGGGGGCGGAATACGTGGAAAACGAGGCTGAACCGGAAAGGGTTGGCACTCGTCCGATTTTGATCCCTTGCCGGTCGGGCGCGATCGGCCTTACTTACCGCCCGAAATTTATCAAGGGAGCGCGGGTGGGGGTGAGTTACAAATACGTCGAGGGCACCCTGTGTGTCGAGGCGGTCGCGGCCGGGACCGGCCCGGCGCGGGCGCCGCTTTACCTTCCCTCAACGAGCGAGTGGGCGGCCTACGCCGGCTACAGATTGTCCTTGGGGCGGCGTGGTTCCGTTGATTTCCTGCTCAATGTGAAAAATCTCTTCGACCAGCGTATTATGAGCCCGAGCTTCTATGGCCCAAACGGCCGTGAACTAAGGTTTACCATGCGATTCGACTATTAAAAATCCAATCAGAATATCATCCAAACATAACCATTGATTGCCAGACAACCATGAAAACAACTATGAAAACAAACATTATCGCCAGCCTGCCGCTTGCCTTGCTTGCATATTTTCCCACTGGATTGAACGCCCAGGTTTCCATCCAGGCCGGGCAGATGTCCTATCAACAGAATTTTGACCGACTGGGAACCGCCCGCAATGAAACGGCTGGCGGCACCGGCGGGGATTTGAAGGAATGGAAAAATAACAAAATTTTACACGGCTGGTATGCGCAACTCAGCAACGGCCAGTCGCACTATATCATCGGCAATGGCAGCGTCAGGACGGGGCTCGTGCCGTCAATCCGAAATTATGGATCTTACAGCACCGACACAAAACACGCCGGTCCGCCTGAAGACCGGGCGCTGGGGCTGATTGCCGGCACAATAGCTCACAAACAATCCGGCGCCCTGTGTTTGGTTTTCCGCAACATGTCGGAAAAACCGATATCCCGTCTGGACATGTCTTTCAACGTGGAACAATGGCGGCGCAACACCCTGGCCAGCAGCCTTGAGTTTTCGAGCCGAAAGGCGAAGACGATTCCCAATGAGTTTCTTGATGACGAGGGATGGCAGCATGACGCCGGGCTTTCATATGGCAAGGCCGAGGCGGGACAACTTTCTGGACTCGACGGCAACAGCAAGCCATACCAGACGGCAATCTCGGGCGCGCATGTGCTGGAGGCCCCGCTTACGCCGGGTGAATATTTGATATTGCGGTGGAAAATTCCGCCCACCAACAGCGGCTCCGGCCTGGCCATCGACGACCTGGCCATTTCATTCCAATAATGTCGCTTTGGTATTGGCAACCGGCGCATTCCTGGAGCGAGGCATTGCCGCCGGGCATTTTCATTCCATATTATCGTTTTTCCCGCAACCGGTATCCATGCATCCATTACATTATTTATTTTTCACCGTGCCGGCAGTCGCCGCTGCCTTCGCAATGCCGGATTTTGCCGGGACTGATGACCTGCCGGTCGGTCCCGTCCCCGTGTTTGCCCGGACGCATCTGCCCACCGTGCAAGTGGTCGTCGCGCCCGACAGGCCCGACTGGACTTATCAGGCCGGCCAGGCGGCAAAATTCACTATCCGGGTGCTTGCGGACAATGTTCCGCTTGCCAGCGCCGAAGTCTCCGTGGCGATCGGCCCCGAGCAAATGCCCGCCGTCATCAAAAAAAACGCCCTCGCGGTGCCCGCCGCCGGCTTGACGCTTGATGGCGGCACGATGACCGATCCGGGCTTCATGCGCTGTGTCGCCACGACACGGATCGGAGGCAGAACTTACAGAGGTGTCGCGACGGCCGCGTTTTCCCCTGAGAAAATACAGCCGACGCAGGCTGATCCGGAGGACTTTGATGTATTTTGGGATGCCGCCAAGGCCGAGCTGGCCCGCATCCCGATTGATCCCACCCGCGTGCTGCTCCCCGAGCATTGCACGAACAATGTAAACGTCTATCAAGTGAGCTTTCGGGTGACCGGTTCGGAAAGCCCGGCTTACAACAAGGACAGCCGCATCTTTGGCATCCTTTGCGAACCAACCGCCCCCGGCAAGTATCCCGCGCTCCTTCGTCCGCCCGGCGCCGGCGCGCGTTCCTATATTCCTTACATAGCCGCGGACCGGGAACTGGCGGCGCGTGGCATGATCACACTCACCATCGGCATCCATGGCATCCCCGTCAATCTGCATCCCGATATTTATGATCAGATGCGTCCGGCCGCGCTCAAAAATTATTGGGCTTATAACATGGACGACCGCGAAACTTATTATTTTCGCCGGGTCTATCTCGGCTGCGTGCGGGCCAATGACTATTTGTGCGCCCTGCCGAACCACGATGGCCAAAACCTCCTCGTCACCGGTCTCAGCCAAGGCGGGCAACTGACCGTCGTCACCGCCGGGCTTGATCCGCGGGTGACGGCGCTGGCCGCCGTGTATCCGGCTTACTGCGACGTCACCGGCTACCTTCATGGACGCGCGGGCGGCTGGCCGCACATGTTTTGTCCCGATCCGGAGACGGGCGCAAAAAGCGTGCATGCCCGGAGCCCCGCCAAAATCGCCACCACCGCCTATTATGACGCCGTCAATTTCGCGCGCCGCATCAAGGCGCCCGGACTCTATACCTGGGGCTATAATGACACCATTTGTCCGCCCACTTCCATGTTCGCCGCATACAATGTCATCACCGCGCCGAAGCAGCTCAACCTCGCCCTCGTCACCGGGCACAACCTGATCGCCGAGGAAACCGCCGCCATTAATGAATGGCTTCTCCGGCAGGCCGGCATGAGAAAATAAAAGGCCCTAGTTCTACTTTGTTAAATTTGACAGCCGTTTCGTCGCTCGACATCCTCTTTTCTCGCCCGGTGGCGGGCGCGCAGGGCGCCGGGCACCCCTTCCTCGATGCGCGTCTTGCGCGGTATGTAATAGGCCGGCAGTTCCACGATGTCGCGCACGCTCGGCAGCGGGTAATCGTCCTTGAAGCCGATGCGTTCCTTCAGGCAGAACAATTGCGCGAGGCCGCACAGCGCATGTGGTGGTGCCAGCCGCGCCAGCCCCTCACTTCAACCTAAATTCCGCAGTTGAAAAGCGAGCATGGAGGGAAATCTGGCTCCAGCAGCTTCACCCGATGGGTGAAGTGAAAAGAGTCCGAAAACAGGCGTGTTTTTCTTGATTAAAACATTTGTATAATTTTTATATTTAATATATCACAACCTGATGTTACGCAGTCGGCAGATTTTGGTAGGGCGGTCTCGCCGAGACC
>JAITDF010000156.1 GCA_031282705.1 Opitutaceae bacterium
CAAAAGGCCACTACCATCCCTTATGCACTCCCATCACCTGAAAAAAACTCCAAAAAAAAGTGTCACCCTCATAGCGGGACAACTGTTACCCTTGACCCGGGACTATACACGCCGAGACCGCCGCGAGCACCACGAGGCAAACGACGGCGGTCTCGGCGAGACCGCCCTACCAAAATCTGCCGACTGCGTAACATCAGTTACAAGTTAGAATGAGCCGTGGGAGACAAGCGCAGCGAGGAACCCCTCGGAAGGCACGTTCCGCCCGGCGAACGGGAAAGAGGAAAGAGAAAGACGCGGTGGCGACGCTTTGAACGCATCCCCGGACGCCCGGGCGCTGGCGCCGGATTGCTTTTCGGTTTTCTTTTTCGGTAAAGCCGCGCATGGGTGGCGTATGCAGCAGGCGCTGGCCGATTTTTCCATTGAGGGGTTCGAGGCCCTCATCGCGTCGTGGGGCTTCAAGCCTTCCCACGCGGCGCGGCTGCTGGCGTCCTATTACGAGGGCGGCGGCGCGGCGGACTGGGACGCGCTCGCGCTGCCGGCGGGGCTGCGCGGCCGCATCGAGTCGGAACTGCGCGCCGGCGCGGGCGAGGTCGCGGCGCGGCGGGAGTCGGACGACGGCACGGTGAAACTGCTGTTGCGGCTGCACGACGGGCGCGCGGTCGAGGCGGTGATGATGCCGGATTTTCGCGGGGAGCGCGCGGCGGGCTGCATTTCGTCACAGGCGGGCTGCGCGATGGGATGCGATTTTTGCGCGACGGCCCGGGGCGGCTTCGAGCGCAACCTGGGGGCGGGTGAAATGGTGGCGCAGTTTCTGGCGTTGCGGCGCGAGGCGCGGGCGGCGGGGCGGCGGCTGCGCACGGTGGTGTTCATGGGCATGGGCGAGCCGATGCTGAATCTCGACGCGGTGCTGGAGGCGGTGCGACGCATCGCGGACAACCGGCTCGGGCGGCTCGGCTGGCGCCAGGTCACGGTGTCCACGGTGGGCATCGTGCCGGGGATGCGGCGGCTGGCGGAGTCGGGGCTGAACGTCCACCTGGCGGTGTCGCTGCACGCGCCGGACGACGGGACGCGCGCGCTGCTCCTCCCGCCGGGCAGACGGTTTCGCGTGGAGGAAATCCTGGCGGTGGCCGCCGCGCACCAGGTGCGCACGGGGCGCATCCCCATCATCCAGTATTGCCTGCTGCGCGGGGTGAACGACTCGCCCGCGCAGGCGGGGCGGCTGGTAGATTTGCTGGCGGGCCGGCGCATGCACGTGAACCTGCTGCGCTACAATCCGACAGGCGCGGGCCTGAGCGGACGCATCTACGAGCCCTCGCCGGACGAGGCGGCGGCGGCGTTTCTGGCGGTGCTGCGCGGGCGCGGCGTGGTCGCGCATTTCCGCAAACCGCGCGGCCGCGACATCGACGCCGCCTGCGGGCAATTGCGCGGACGGGCGGGGGGATGATTTTATACTGGATTATACTGGACTCCCCGATGACCCAAATACTATGAGGCTCCCTTTATGAACACACTTTCCCGCCCCTATCTTTTCGGTCTGCTGGCCGGGCTTTTTCTTGCCGCTGGACTTTGTCTCGCCGCGCTTACCGTCACGCACGCATGGATGAAAATCGCCGAAACCAATGTAATCAATGTCACGGGATCCGCCCGCAAGGACGTCCGTTCCGACCTTGTTATCTGGAACATGCTTTTCACCAACGTGGCAAAAACCCTGCCCGCCGCCCAGATGAACGCGAAGGCAAACCTCGCCGAAGTCCTCGCTTTCCTGAAAACAGCCGGATTGACCGACATCACGGTCGAGCCTGTCGTGGTCAACGAGCGTTACGATAGGGTGAAGGAATCAGACGGAACAGAGAAAAACATTCATGCCGGCTACTCCATCACACAACGCCTCAAGGTGCATTCAACAGACGTGGACATGACACCCAAGCTGGCAAGCGACACCGCCGAACTGATCGACAAGGGCATCGTGCTGCAAACGAGCGGAATCCAATTTATCTACACCAAGGCAGGCGAGGCGAAGATTGAGATGATGGGCGAGGCCACAAGGGACGCGCGCACGCGCGCCGAACAAATCGCGTCGCAGGGCGGGCGTAAAATCAAGGCGCTGCGCTCCGCCCGCATGGGGGTTGTCCAAATCAATCCGCGCTATTCCACAGCGACGAGTTGGGAAGGCAACAACGACACTTCGGCGCTGGAAAAAACCATCACCACCACGATGACGGCGGTTTTTTCCCTGGAATAACGCAATCCGTAACAGAGACTTCCAAGTCCGCCCCGAAACTCATGCCTGGTTGCGGACCTGCTTCTTCCGTGTGACATCAGTTACGTGGGGTGTAATTGCGATTGGTGGCAGCAGGGAGAAAATGGCAAGTGAGGGGTATGGAAAAAACCAAAGGGAAGGCCAAGCAACTCGATGAAAGCACAAGGCAATGGCTGGAAAGCCGGCCGGAACTGGTGAGGCGGCTCAAGGAGATGAGACGCATAAGCGAGAACGGGCAGCGGGAGCACGAAGTGCTTGCGAAAGCGGAGGCGGGGCTGGTGGGGCAGCTTGACGCAGCGGGCCGGGAGCTGGTCGGCGCATGGCTGGAAAAGCGTGAGGAGCAGGAACACGCGAAGGCGCGGGCACAGAGGCGGATGCGCGGGCACAGTAAAAAACTGCGTGTGCCGACGGTGTTCGGGGAGGCGGGCGCGGCGGAGCGGGTGATGCAAAAGGCAGGCCGGCGGGTGAGGCCGGCGTGCGAAGGCCGCGGGATAAAGCCCGGAGGCTGTTCGCAAGGATTGGAGGAAACGCTGGTTGATTTTGGGGCGCGCGAGTCGTTTGAAAAGGCGGCGCAAAGACTGGCGCGGCACCATCCGATGAAGCTGTCGGACGGCACGGTGGGGAAAATCACGCTCAACGCCGGGCAAAAGGCGCGCGCTGGGCAGGAGCGCGAAGGCGGAGTCGGCGCGCTGCCAGCGCACGGAGTGGAAGGTGTGGAGGCGCAGGCCGGCGGGACAATGCTGCCGATGCCCAGCTTCAAAAA
>JAITDF010000166.1 GCA_031282705.1 Opitutaceae bacterium
TGCGGTACGTCAGACGCCAGCGCCACGACAGACCGCCGGCGCGGCAGCGCCCCGTACCGCAGGTTGTCAAGCTTCTCGCTTCGCTCGGAACCAAACCTGCTTCCGGGCCGAAGGCCCGCAAAAGGCCGGGCCCGGAAACAAGCCCGCGGCCACGCGTGAGCCTTGAAGCAGACTTGGAAGTCTGCGGTACGTCAGACGCCAGCGCCACGACAGACCGCCGGCGCTACGCCGGTTTGCCCCGCAGGGGCCAGCCGACGCCGCTGCCGCCCCGCCGGGGGCGGCGCGGCGGACGCCCCTGCATCTTCGCTGTTCAAAACCGGTTTTTTCAGGCATTGGAAACAGCGACGAACCGGAAATCCATTGAACGAACCGCCGACACCGCCGCCGCGCATGCGCATCGACTTCCCGCCCGCCCTGCCCATCAGCGCGCGGGCGGAGGAAATCGTCGCGGCCATCCATGCGCATCCGGTCGTGATCATCGCCGGCGAGACCGGCTCGGGCAAAACCACGCAGATACCGAAAATGTGCCTCGCCGCCGGGCGCGGCGCCGCCGGCAGGATCGCCTGCACGCAGCCGCGCCGCCTCGCGGCGCTTTCCATCTCGCGCCGCGTGGCCGGGGAACTCGGCGTGGAATGGGGCCGCGAAGTCGGCTGCAAAATCCGCTTCAACGACCAGACCTCGCCCGCCACCATCGTGAAGTTCATGACCGACGGGATGCTGCTCGCCGAGGTGCAGGGCGACCCGATGCTGCGCGCCTACGACACCATCATCATCGACGAGGCCCACGAACGCTCGCTCAACATCGACTTCCTCCTCGGCCACCTGCGCCTGCTGCGCCACCGGCGCCCCGGGCTGAAAATCATCATCACTTCCGCCACCATCGACACCGCCGCCTTTTCCAAGGCCTTCGACGACGCGCCCGTCATCCAGGTCTCGGGCCGCACCTTCCCCGTCGAGGTGGTTTACGCGCCGCTCGACGGGCTCGGCTCCGACGCCGCCGAAGGCGACGAACCGCAGGCGCGCGCCGAGGCGCTGCACTACATCGACGGCGCGGTCGAGGCTGTCGCGCGCATCCTTTCCGGGGACTCCGGCGCGCCCGCCGACACCACCGCCACCGCCGCCGCCGCCGACATCGCCGCCGACCTCCTCGTCTTCATGCCCTCCGAGCGCGACATCCGCGAGACCGCCGACCTCCTCGCCGGCCGCCGCGAGGCCCGCGATTGCGAAATCATCCCGCTCTTCGGACGCCTCTCCAACGCCGGGCAGCAACGCGTCTTCGCGCCCACCCGGCGCCGCAAAATCATCATCGCCACCAACATTGCCGAGACCTCGCTCACCATCCCCGGCATCCGCCACGTGGTGGACACCGGCCTCGCGCGCGTGAGCCGCTACGCCGCGCAGGCGCGCACCCGCCGGCTGCCCATCGAGGAAATCGCGCAATCCGGCGCCGACCAGCGCAAGGGCCGCTGCGGGCGCACGGCCGGGGGCGTGTGCGTGCGGTTGTATTCGGAAAAAAACTACAACGAGCGCCCGCGTTTCGCGCAGCCGGAAATCCAGCGCGCCAACCTCGCCGACGTCATCCTGCGCATGAAGGCCTTCGGCCTCGGCGACATCGAACGCTTCCCCTTCATCAACATGCCGGCGGCGAAATCCATCCGCGCCGGCTACGCGCTGCTGGAGGAGCTCGGGGCGCTGGAGCAGGGCGGCGGCGGGCCCGATCCCGGCGCGCGCCGGCTCACGGACATCGGCCGCGAGCTCGCCCGGCTGCCGGTGGACCCCACCGTGGGCCGCATGATTTTGCAGGCGCGCAAGGAAAAATGCCTGCGCGAAGCCGCCGTCATCGCCGCGGGGCTTTCCATCCAGGACCCGCGCGAGCGCCCGCTGGAAAAACAGGCGCAGGCCGACGCCGCGCACCGCCGCTTCGCGCATCCCGACTCCGACTTCCTCACCCTGCTCAACATCTGGGAGGCCTTTCACGACGAGTTCGAAACCCTGTCGCAATCGAAACTGCGCCGCTTTTGCCGCGAACATTTTTTGAGCTACACGCGCCTGCGCGAATGGCGCGACATCCACGCGCAACTCATCGACATGCTGGACGAAGGCCGGCGCGGCGACGGCGACGGACGCGGACGCGGCGACAGCGACGGACGCGGCGACGGCGACGGGCGCGGGCGCATGACCTCGGTGCGCGACGGGCTGGGAGGCCGGGCGCCCGACTTCGCCTTTGGCACGCCCGCCTACCGCGCCATCCACCGCGCCATCCTCACCGGGCTGCTCGGCAACATCGCCCTTCGCGACGACGAAACCGGCGCCTACAAATCCACGCACGACCGGCGCGTGGCGATTTTCCCGGGCTCGGCCCTGTTCACCCGCGACAACGCGCCGCCGCGCGCCCGCGCCCCGCGCGCCAAAAACGACGCGAAAAACCCGGCGCGCCCCCAAAGCCCCCGTGCCCTCATGGCGGCGGAAATCATGGAAACCTCGCGGCTCTATGCGCGCACCTGCGCGCGCATCGACCCCGCGTGGGCGCTCGAACTCGGCGCGCACCTCCTCAAAATCTCGCACAGCGAGCCCTTCTGGGACGCGGAGAAAGGCCGCGTGCTGGTGAAACGCCGCGCGCGCCTCCACGGGCTCGAACTCGACGTGCGCGCCACCGGCTACGGCCGGGTGGACCCGGCGCACGCGACGGAGATTTTCATCCGCGAGGCGCTCGTGAACGACACCATCGCCTGGCCGTTCGACTTCCTCGCGCACAACCGCGGCGTGCGCGCCAAAGTCGAAAACCTCCTGACCCGCGCCCGCGACAGCGGCTACATGAACCTCGACGAGGCCGTGTATCGCTTTTACGCCCGGCGGCTCGGGCTTGGGGAAATGCACGGGGCCGGCAACGCCCAAGGCGGCGCGGGCGGGATGCCCGCGCCGGAAAATCCCAAATCCCAAACAAACACCGGCGCGGAAGCGCCCTTCCGCGGGCGGGACGCGCGCGCCGCGATTCCCGCCGTCTCCTCCGTCCCCGAACTCATCGCCCTGGTGCGCGAACGCGGGCCGCGCGAACCGCGTTTCCTTGAAATGGACATCGAGGACCTGCGCGACCCCGGCGAACCCGCCCAGGACGCGATCGCGTTTCCCGAGGCGGTGGAACTTGAAAACCGCGCGCTCCCGCTGGCCTATGCCTACAAACCCGGCCAGGACGACGACGGCGTGACCATCGAGGTCAACGTGCGCGACGCCGGCGCGCTCACCGCCGCCGCGCTCGACTGGGCCGTGCCCGGCCACCTCGCGGCCAAGGTCGGGCACTACCTGCGCGCCCTGCCCAAGGAGCTGCGCCGCGCCTTCATGCCGCTGGCCGCGACCGCGCGCAGCCTGGCGGGGCAGGCCGCGGCGCGCGACCGCCTGACCGGGCGCCGCGAACCGCTCGCCGACGCGCTCGCCGCCGTCATCGCGGAGCGTTTTCACATCCTGATAAACCCCGCGTTGTGGGCCGCGAAACCGCCGCCGGAGCACCTCCGCGTGCGCGTGCGCGTGGTCGATGACAACGGCGCGGAAATCTGCGCCGGGCGCGACCTCGGCGCGCTCCACGCCGCGTTTTCCGCGCGCCGGCGCGAGGCGGGCGCCGGCGCCGCCCGCGAAGACCCCGCGGCGTGGCGTCTCGCGCGCTCGCGCTGGGAGCGGCCGCCGCAAACCGCGTGGACGTTTGGCGACATCCCGGCGCGCGTGCGCATCGGCGACCGGGCCGGCCTGCCGGTCGAGGCTTTCCCCGGCCTGAAAGTGGAGGCGGCATCCAGCCGCCTGGATTGGGGAAACGGGGGGCATTGGGGAAACGGGGGGCAGGGGCAAGCGGCTGCAAGCCGCCTCCACTTTCAGGCCAGCGCCGGGTCGGGTGGCATGGGCGACCCGCACGGGCGACCCGCACGCGCCGGCACGCGGGATGCCCGCGCCGCCCAGCCCGCGCCGGCGTGCGACGGCGTGGCGCTGCGTTTGTTCGAGACGCCCGAGGCCGCGCGCGCCGGGACGCGCCGCGGGCTGGCGCATTTGCTGGAATGCGAGTTGAAATACGAGCTCGCCTGGCTGGAGCGCGACCTGAAGGCGTTGCGCGAACTCGGCCCGCTCGCCGCCACCGCCGTCCCGCTGGACACGCTTCAGGCGCAAGCCTTCGCCATGCTCAGGGCCTGGGTCTGCGATCCGGAGCGCGTGGAGGGGTTTTCCCCCAATCGTTCCCGTTCTCTTGCTCGTTCTCGTTCTCTCGAAAACGATTTCAAAAACGCGCCCGAAAACGCGCCCGAAGACGCGCCTGAAAACGCGCCCGAAAACGAGACGGCAACGGATGCGCCGCTTGAAACAGATGCGCCGGCTGAAACGGATGCGCCGGCGCCGCCTGAAAATGAAATGCAGAGAGAACGAGAACGAGAACGAGTAAGAGAACGAGAAAGAGAAAGAGCGGGCGGACGGGGGGACGGACGGGAACGAGCGGAGGCGGGCGCGCCGTGGCTGACCGCCGGGGCGTTCGCGGCGGCCGTGGCGGGGGCGAAGCGCGATTTGCGCGGCGTGGTGCCGCGGCTGGTGGATTTGTTGAGGGAAATCCTGTCGGCGCGGGTGGAATTGCTGGCGCAGCCCGATGCCCCGGACGGGCTGGCCGCGGATGTCGCGGCGCTGGTGCCGCCGGATTTTCTGCGCGTGACGCATTACGAACGCCTCGCGCATCTGCCGCGCTATTTGAAGGCGATGCGTCTGCGCGCCGGCCGCCGGCGGCAGAATCCCGCGAAGGACGCCGGGCGCGCCCGCGCGCTCGCGCCGTATGCGAGGGAGGCGGCGCGGCTCGCCGGCCTGTTGCGCGACGGGGAAAAAATGCCGGCGGCGTGGCGCGGGGCGGCGGAGGCGTTTCGCTGGCTGGTGGAGGAATTCCGGGTGAGCCTGTTCGCGCAGGAGCTGGGCACCGCGGAGCCTGTTTCCCCGGTGAAACTCGACCGCGCGCTGGCGGAGCTGCGGCGTCTGGAAAACGAGGCGCGCGCCGGCGCCGCCGGGGAGGGGGCGGGCCGCGAAGAGGCCGCGGACAAACCCCGGGCCGCCGCGCCACTCGCGCCACTCGTGCCGCCCGCGCCGCCGGCGGCATCCGCGCGGCCGCCGCCCGCCGCCGCGCCGCCGCCCGTGGCGGCGGTGGCGGCGCCGTTGCCGGCAAAAAAGACCAGGCCTATAAAAAGCCTGAACGCCCTCGGCTCGTTGTTTCAAAAATGACGCCCTGATGTTGCGCGGAACGGCGGGTTCGGGGAGCGCACGCGTCTCGCGTGCCGGCTTGGGCGTCCCGCCCAAGCCCTTCTGTCGAACCGTGTTCGGCGGGACGCCGAACACAGCACGCGGGACGCGTGCGCTCCCCGAACCGATCAAAAACCCTCTCCTGCGTAACATCAGTGACATCAGTGTATAAAACGCTGTTGAAAACATCCGCATATTCGCATGGATGGAGCGGATGGAACCGTCCCCATCCGCCGCAATGTCACTCACCCGCAATGCCGACGGCACGCTCAAGCGCGGCCTGAAAAACCGGCACATCCAGCTCATCGCCCTCGGCGGGGCCATCGGCACGGGCCTGTTTCTCGGCTCGGCCGGCGTCATCAAGCTCGCCGGGCCGTCCATGATGCTGGGCTATGTCATCGGCGGCATCATCGAGTTTCTCATCATGCGCCAGCTCGGCGAAATGGTGGTCGAGGAGCCGGTCGCGGGCTCGTTCAGCCACTTTGCGCACAACTACTGGAGCGGCTTCGCGGGGTTTTTCTCCGGCTGGAATTACTGGGTGCTTTATGTGCTGGTCGGCATGACCGAGCTCACGGCCGTGGCCAAATACATCCATTACTGGTGGCCCGCCATGCCGCAGTGGATACCGGTGCTGGTTTTCTTTGCCGCCATCAACGCCATCAATCTCGCCAACGTGAAAATTTTCGGCGAGGCGGAGTTCTGGTTTGCCATCATCAAGGTCCTCGCGGTCATCGGCATGATCGTGTTCGGCGCCTGGTTGCTGCTGACCGGCGGGGCGGGGCCGGACGCGGCGCTTTCCAATCTCTGGGCGCTCGAAGGCGGCTTTTTTGCCAACGGCTTCGGGCCGTTCTGCATCGCGCTCGTGATCATCATGTTTTCCTTCGGCGGCCTGGAGCTTGTCGGCGTGAGCGCGGCCGAGACCGCCGAGCCGCACAAGACCATCCCGAAGGCGATCAACCAGGTGCTTTTCCGCATCCTGATTTTTTATGTCGGCGCGGTCGCCGTCATGCTGGCGCTCAAGCCCTGGCCGCAAATGGTGGCCGGCCTCGCCGCGGCGGGGGCGGCGGGCGACAGTTACGGGGCGAGCCCGTTTGTGCTCATCCTGGGGCACATGCGCATCCCGTCCGCGGCGCACATCCTGAACTTCGTCATCCTGACCGCCGCGCTGTCGGTCTATAACAGCGGCGTGTATTGCAACAGCCGCATGCTCTTCGGCCTCGCGCAAAAAGGCGGCGCGCCGAAGAGGCTGCTGAAACTCGACAGCCGCGGCGTGCCCGTTTACGCGCTCGGCCTGTCCGCGCTCGGCACCGGCGCCGGCGTGATCATCAATTACACGATGCCCGCGCAGGCGCTCGGCTATCTCATCGCGCTGGTCGTGGCCGCGCTGGTGCTGAACTGGGCGTTGATCAGCGTGACGCACCTGTTTTTCCGGCGGGCGATGACGCGGGCGGGCCGCGCGCCGCGCTTCCGCTCGCTCGGCGCGCCGGTCACCAACTGGCTCTGCCTCGCGTTTGTCCTCTTCATCCTGGCCGTCATGGCGACGCAGCCGGACATGAGGACCTCGGTGGCGCTGATTCCGCCGTGGGTGGCGGTCTTGTGGCTCGGCTGGAGGATCAAAAACGCGAAAACCAGGGCAAACGGCTGAGCGCCGCCGCCCAGGGAGGCGCGGACATTCCCGCCCGCGATGGCTTTCGCGCAAGGGCGGGCAACCATGCCGCGCGGCGCGGTCGCCCCGCCCCGCGGATGCAGTTTTCCCACCGGCACGGAGAGCGGGCGCCACGGCGAACGCCCTGCCCTCGCAATCCGGCGCCGCCCGCCGCGGGTTCTCGATTTTGGTTCCCCGCTATTTTGAATGGATTTCACATCGCGCCGCCGCGAAGCGGCGACAGGGATTGACCTTTTCAGCCCCGAAGGGACGCAGCGTTTCAGCCCCGGAGGGGCGTCATGCACCGGTGTCGGCGGATTTCGCCCCGAAGGGGCGGCAGCCCATAGCCGTGGGTGACGAGCGCAGCGAGGAACTCACGGAATCCATCAAGAAAAAAACGCGCCCTGACACGGGCGGCAGCGAGGGAAGGGCGGGGAAATGCGATGACGCGAACGGTGCGCGCTGCCGTCCCTTCAGTTTTCCGTGGGTTCCTCGCGGCGCTCGTCACCCACGGCTAAATGCTGCCGCCCCTTCGGGGCGAAATCCGCCGACACCGGTGCCTGCCGCCCCTCCGGGGCTGAAACGCTGCCATTGCCGTCCCTTCGGGGCTGAAAAG
>JAITDF010000221.1 GCA_031282705.1 Opitutaceae bacterium
GTGGCGGACTCGGTGGCGAGTTGGAAAAGCGTGCGGCCATCCGGCCAGCGGAAGTCGCCTTTGTAGTCTTTCTGCCATTGCGCCATCGAGGTGCCGCCGAACGCCGCCGGTATCAGGCCGATGGATGCATCGGGCGGCAGGTGCGGCAGCAGCGCGCGGGCAAAGGCGAGGCCGGGGCCAACGCCGGTGCCGCGTTTGTCGTTGTGCAGCGGCTCGGCGGCGGGAATCCAGCGTCCGGGGCCGTCGAACGCGAGGATGCGCGGGTCGGGCGCGCGGTCGATTTCCCCGACCGGTCCGCGCCCGGCCATGTTGGACTGGCCGGCGAGGAGAAACACATAAAAACGCCGCGCGGGCGGCGGCGTGACCGCGGGCACTTTCGGGCGCGGCGGCGGCGCGGCGGAGGCGGAGCGCGCGGCGGGTTTCGATGCCGATGGAGCCGCGGTCGCGGCGGCGGCGGATGATGATGATTCCGGCGCGGCGGACGTTTTCGGCGCGGCGGCGCCGGATGATGATTCCGGCGCCGCGCCGCCGCCGCCGGGCGGGTCGTCGTGCACGACGATGCCGCTGATCAGCACCCGGCCAAGATTCCACCGGGAATCCACTTGCAGGCTGGCGCGGCCGGGCGCGAGGGCATCGGCATCGACGGCCTCCGCGTCGGGCCGGGTCGTGGCGGCGGTGGGATTGATCCAGAGGCGCGTGGCGCCGCCGGCGGAATTGTAGTGGAAGACCAGCGTGTGCTCCTCCGCGAGCGGCAGCGCGCGCGCCCCCCAGACGGCGTCGGACGCGTTTTTCGAGGTGACGCCGAGTTGCACGGTGTCGCCGTCGGGGCCGCCGCGCATGAACAGGCGCCCGCGGCGTTTTTTTCCGGACTCGTCGGTGAATTGAAACAGGACCTGCCGGCCCTTGCCCGGCTGGACGGGGCCGTCGAATCGCACCAGCAAGGTGGCGGTCGCCCGCCCGCCCGCCGGCTTCGCGGAAAACTTGCGCGTGACGTAGCCGGTCCCGGCGCCGCCGGGCAGCGCGGCGTGGTTTTCAATCGCGATGGCCGGCGCGCCGCCCGGTTGCGGCGTCCAGGCGCCCCCGGAGGTTTCGTGAATCGGGCCGTCGGGGTAGTTGAACTCCTCGCGAAGAACCACGGCGGCGTGCAACGGCCAGACGGCGACGGTGGCGATGGCGGCGAGGAAAAGGACGAGCGGGCGGATGATGGGTTTTGGAGACATGATGGGTTTTGAGGATATTATAGTTTTGGACATTATAGGGCGCTTTGAAAAATCATGTTTTACGCGGAGGCTTTGGGAACGCAGGGCAAGCGTCCCGCTTGCCTGATTGGGATGTAGGGCGAGCGTCCCGCTTGCCTTTCTCTTTCCTCTTTATCTTTATCTTTATCTTTCTCTCCCATCCCCTTCTCCCCTCTTGAGAGAAAGATAAAGACAAAGAGGAAAGAGAAAGAAAACGAGAACGAGAATGGACGCTTCCGTGCAACATCAGTGAGTTCATGTTGTTTTTTGATTTTTCAAAAGCGCCCCATGGTTTTCAGGGGCATTGCAGTTTTCGGAGACTTGTTTTTATCGGGTTGATATTGCTGCCGGAGTCAAAAGCGGGAGAGCGGGATTCGTCCGGTCGGTTTGAGCCGTCCGGTCAGGACTTCGGCGACGGCGCGCAGGTGCTCGCGGCCGGACGGGCAGAACGAAATGACGGCGGTGTCCGCCCACGCCGGGACGCCGAATTTTTCAAACGGGGTGTTGCTCACGATGACGAGCGGTTTGCCGGCGGCGCGCAACTCCTCAAGCATCGGGAGCATGATGGCGTGGCTGCGGTAGTTGTAGTAGCTGGTGGACACGATCACGTCGGCCTCGGGCAGGCGGCGGCGGACGGCCTCGCGGTCGCGGTCGGTGAGCCTTTCGTTCACGGCCACGGTGGCGATGCCCGGCGCGATGCGGCGGAGTTCCTGCCAGAGCATGCCGGGGTGCGAGTAGCTGTTGTTGATGAAACGGTGGAAGTGGTGGATTTGCTCGACGAGGAGGATGCGTTTCCCGGCCGGCAGCGGCAGCAGGCCGGCGCGGTCGCGCAGCACGACGGTCGAGCGGCGCGCGGCCTCGTCGGCGAGCGCGACGGTTTGCGGGTCGTGGAACAGGGCGCCCGCGGCGGCGGCATCGACCTTGCCGCCGTTTTCGGCGAGGCCCATGCGCCAGCGCATCGCGAGGATGCGGCGCACCGAGGCGTCGAGGCCGGCCTCGCGCAGACGGCCCGCGCGCACGGCGGCCTTGATGGCGGCGAGCACCTGGCGGCGCTGCGGGTTGTAGGCGCGGCAGAGCACGAGGTCGCAGCCGGCGACGAGGCAGCGCACGACGGCCTCGCCCATGTCGTATTTCTCCAGCAGGCCGCCCATCTGGACGTTGTCGGTGGTGACGACGCCGCGGAAGCCGAGTTCGCCGCGCAGCAGGTCGGTGACGATGGCGCGGCTGGCCGCGCCGGGCACGCCCGGCGCGCCGAGGGCGGGATAGGCGGTGAACGCGGCCAGGATGGCGGGCAGGCCGGCGTCGATGAGCGCCTTGAACGGCGCGATGTGGTCGCGCCAGAGCTCCCCGCGGCCGAGGGCGATTTCCGGCAGGCCGAAATGCGCGTCGGCGCGCGAATGGCCGCGGCCGGGAAAATGTTTCCCCGTCGCCACGATGCCCGCCTCATCCAGGCCGCGCAGCGCGGCGAGGCCGAAGCGGGTGACGGCGGCGGGGTTGTCGCCGTAGGCGCGCGGGCCGATCTCGGGGTTGGCGGGCTCGGTGTTCACGTCGAGCACGGGCGAGTGGATCATGTTGGCGCCGAGCGCGCGCGCCTGCCTGCCGATGGCGCGCGAGATGCGGCGCGCCAGCCCGGGGTCGCCGTCCACGGTCTGGCCGAGCGGATGCGGGAAAAGGCGCTGCTCGAAAAGAAAATCCGCGCCCTCGCCCTCCTGGTCGAACGCCATGTGCAGCGGCACCGCGCCGGGGCGCTCCATCGCGATGTCGCGCAGCTCGTTGAGGCGCGCGGCGAACTCCGCCGCCGTGCACGCGATGCGGTCGAGCGTCTCGGGGCGGTCGAAGGTGTTTGCGTCGGGCCGGCGGTGCTCGTCGTCCATCGCGCCGCGCTCGCGGCTGTCGGCCGCGCCGGGCATGAATTTTTGCGCGATGCGCAGGCCGCCCGCGTGATGCTCGCGGATGAACTCCACCACGTCGGGCGTGATGAACGGGCCGTAGTGCGGGAACACGAGAAGCTGGCCGATTTTCTGGTCGAGGTCGAGCGCGCCCAGTTTTTGGTCAACCCAGCGCGCGGCGGCTTCGCCAACCGGAAGCAGGCCGGACGCCGGGGAAATTTCGGGGGCGTTTGTGTCGATGATGGCAGGCATGAGGGAATGGGTGGAGTGATGACTGGAAAAAGATCCGGGGCATGGCGCTTAGTCGCCGAGGGCGGCGTGGAATTTTTCGCGCTGGCGCGCGGCGGTTTCCGGCGTCCACCGGCCGGAAAGAAACACCGGAAGCGCGTCGGCGCGGAACGCGGCCCACGACTCCGGCTCGGCGCCGGGCACGATGGGGAAAAACGCGCAGCCGGCGGCGCGCGCGGCCTCCTCGTCGAGCAGCGAGTCGCCGAGCATGAGCACGGCGGGCGTCCCGTCGCCGGCGCCGGCGTCGGGCGGCGCGTCGCCGGCGGCGGCGGATGGCGGCGCATCGCTGATGCCGGCACGGGGCGGCGCGCCCGGCGAGCGCGCCCTGCCGCGGGTGGCGGTGGCGGCGAGCCGCCGGAGGATGGCGGTTTTCGAGCCGGCCTCCTGGGTGAGAAATTCCGAGGCCGGCGGCGCGAGGCCGGCGCGGGCCCATTCCGCGCGGATGGCCGCGCCGTTGCCGCCGGAGACGACCGCGACCCGCGCGCCCGCCGCCGCCGCGCGCAACGCCCCGGCGGCGCCGGCGAACGGCGCGGGCGGCGGCAGCGCGGCGCAGCGGCGGTTGACCTCGCGGCTCCAGGCCAGCGCGCGGGCGAGCGCGAGGTCGCCGGGCCGGCCCGCGAGCGCGCGCTCCAGCGCGGCCTCGCTGCGCGGCGCGCCGGATTCCAGCCAGGCAAAATACGCCCCGGCCGGCGGCAGCGCGGCGTCCGGGCTCGCGCTCCACCCGCGCAGAAAAAGGCCCAGCGCCTCGAAGCGGTTCGCCCCGCGATGCCGCGAACGGAGGTTGAGGTGGAGAAATAACTCCGCCGCCTCGCGCGCGCCGCGCCCGATTTGCCAGACGTCGATGAGCGCGGGCGTGAACGCGCGCCGGTGCTTCGGCGTCATGGCATCAAGCACGGTGCCGTCGGAATCGACTGCGATGACGGGCTGCATCACCACATGCGGCGGTAGCCGAGGCTCACGGCCCAGGGGCGCTCGTAGTGGGCGGCCTTGTTGTATTCATAATCAAGATACAGCTGGCCGCCCGGCTCGACGTTGACGGCGCAGCCGGCGCCGGCCTCGAAGCGCCAGCCGGCGAACTGCGTCGCCCAGGAGCCTTCCGCGGTGCGGACGAGGCCGCCGCTGTTCTCGCCGCGCACCGCGCCGAGCCGGGCGTGGGGGCGCCAGCGCGGGCCGGCATCGACACCGAGGCGCACCTGGCCGCGGTATTGCGCGGCGCTGGAGCGGTCGATTTCGACGCGGATGCCGGTGCTGGTGTCGTAGCCGCCGCCGCCGAGCCACGCCGTCGCGATTTGCGCGGCGGGCTCCAGCCAGAAGCGTCCGAGGGGCACCTTGCGGCCAAACTCCACCGAGAAGCCGGCGGCGGCGCTGGCGTAGCGCGCGCCGGTGGCGGCGCCGTCGTCGGCGAGGACGGCGAAGCTGTTTTTGTATTGGTCGCCCTTGAGCACGAGGTCGGCGAACCAGCCCGACTCGTGCAGCCACGCGAGGTAGAGGCCGCCGCCGTAGTCCTTGGTGTCGCCCTCGCCGTGGTTGTCGTAATGGCGGTCGGTGCGGTTCACGGTGAAAAACGCGCCGAGGACGAGCTGCGACGCGGCCGACGGGAGGGCGCGGTCAAGGCCGGCGGCGACGCCATAGGTGTCCTGGTCGAAGGGCAGGCCGGTGAGTCCGACATCGGCGTCGAGGTGATATGCGGAGGCGCGATACCACGTGCCGGCGGCGGCTTTCCCGGGTTTTTTCATGGCGCGGATTTCGCCGAGGCGGCCGCGGAGCGAGTCGAGGCTGTGGTGCCACTCGGCGCCGAGCGAGCCGGCGGTGCCGAGGATCGCGCCCGCGGCCCGGCTGGGGCCGCCGGTGGCGACGAGGCCGTAGGTGACGGCGCCGGTCACCGGGTCGATGGCCGGCGCGAGGGCGTAGGAGCCCATGCCGCCGTCCACGTCGTTGGCGGTGAATTCCGCGTCGCCGCCGCCCGCCAGTTCGAGGAGGGCCAGGCCGGCGTCGGGCGGGGCCGCGCCGCCGAGATTTTTCAACTGGAGCACGTGGCTGCCGGTGGCCGGGCCGGTGACGGTGATGGAGTCGGCGACCCTCCGGGCGAAGTCAACCGACATGGCGTAGGCGCCGGTGCCGGAGAGGCCGCCGAGGAGGGTGAGCGTCCGCCCGACCGTGGCGGCGGTGGTGCCGAAGCGGACCTCGCCGTTGTTTTCGAGTTTTTTGAGGACTTGCGTGAAACCGCCCAGGTCGAGGGCCGCGCCGGGGGCGACCGTGACGCCGCTGCTGTTGACGATGGCGCCGGGCGCGCCGGCATTGAGGACGCCGGCGGTGACGCGGGTCGCGCCGTTGTAGCCGTTGGCGGCGGCGAGGGTGAGCGTGCCGGCGCCGGTTTTTTCGAGGGCCACGCCGGCGTTCGGCCCGTTGTAATTAAAGCTGTTCGTGGCGGTGATCTCGAAGCCGTTGGTGTCGAAAACAAACGCGCTCGCTCCGGGGGCGACGCCGGCGGCGTTGATGGCGATGTCGCCGATGCCGGCAAAAAAATCGGCGCTGGCGGCGGTAGCGCGGATGACGCCGCCGTTCAACTCGACCGCGGCGCCGGCGGTGCCGGCGGTGCTCCGCCGCTGAATCGCGCCGGTTTCCAGGACGCCGCCGCCCTTGAGCACGAGCGTGCCGTGGCCGGTGGCGCCGTAGGCGAGGACGGTGCTGGCGCTGGTGACGACCGCGGCGTCCCCGACGACCAGCACGCCGGTGCCGGAGTAGCCGACCGTGAGCTGGCCGGCGATGTCCCAGCGGGCGGCGTCCCCGATGGTGACCACGCCGGACGAGGTGCCGCCGTAGGCGATGTGGGAATTGCCGCTGGTAACGGTGGCGCGGTCCGCGATGGTGAGCGTGCCGCTGCTGGTCGCGCCGGAGCCCACGCGCAAATCGCCGGCGGCGGTCATGCGCGCGTCGTCGCCGATGGAGATCACGCCCTGGCTGTTGGTGTTGTTGGCGACATAGACATGGCCGTCGCTGCCCACGGTGGCGCTGTCCGAAATGACGAGGGTGCCGGGGCCTTGTCCGCCCACCCGCAGGTTGCCCGCCTGCCAGAGGGCGCTGCCGGAGACCGTCACCTCGCCGACGGCACGCTGCTGGTAGCCGATGGTTGCCAGTCCGGCGGTGACGACGGTTCCGCTTTCCGAGATTTCAAGCGAGCCCCTGCTGTCCGAGTTCGCGCCGAGAAGCAGATCGCCGCCACCGGAAAAAAACGCGCTGCCGCCGACCAGAAGCGTGCCATGTCCGGCGGCGCTTCCGAGCCCGATGGAAACGGCTCCGCTCGCGGCCACCCGCCCGCCGCCGTCGATGGCCAGCGTGCCGCTGGAGCGGTTGCCGACTTGCAGGTCGCCGTTGATCTGCCAGCCCGCATCGTTGCCGACGGAGACAAAACCGGACGCGCCGGTGCCGGCGGCGATCCCGGCGGCGCCGCTGACGACCGTGCCGCTGTTCCCGATGGCGAGCGTGCCCGTGCCGGTCGTGCCGACCGTCAGCATGCCGTCCACCGCAAACGAGGAAGTGCCGCCGACCGTGACGACGCCGTCGCCGGTGCCATTCCGCCCGAGGAATGCGCTGCCGGTGACGGCGACGCGCGCGACGCCGTCGATTTCGAGCGTGCCGCCGGCGCGCAAGCCAACCTCCAGGTCGCCGTTGATCTGCCAGCCCGCCTCGTTGCCGATGGAGGCGAAACCGGCCGCGCCGGTGGTGGCGGTGATGATGGCCGGGCCGCTGCTCACGGTGGCGTGGTCGCTGATGGTGAGATTGCCCGTGCCGGACGCGCCGACGGTCAGCACGCCGCCGACCGAGAGGGTGGCGGTTTCGCTGACCGTCACCTCACCGCTGCCGCCGACACCGTAACCAATGGTAAACGAGCCGGTGGTTTCCCAGCGGGCGGCGTCGCCGATGGAAACCACGCCGGACGAGGTGCCGCCGTAGGCGATGTAGGCGCGGTTGCTGGTGACGGTGGCGCGGTCCGCGATGGTGAGCGTGCCGCTGCTGGAGTTGCCCTGGCCCACGCGCAAATCGCCGGTGGCGGTCATGCGCGCGTCATCGCCGATGGAGATCGAGCCTTGGGCGTTGGTATTATGGGCGATATAGACATAGCCGTCGCTGCCCACGGCGGCGCTGTCCGAAATGACGAGGGTGCCGGGACCCTGCCCGCCCACCCGCAGGTTGCCCGCCCGCCAGAGGGCGCTGCCGGAGACCGTCACCTCGCCGACGGCGCGCGAGCTGTAGCCGATGGTTGCCAGGCCGGCGGTGACGACGGTCCCGCTTTCCGAGATTTCAAGCGTTCCCCGGCTGTCCGCGTAGGCGCCGAGAAGCAGATCGTCGCCACCGGAAAAAAACGCGCTGCCGCCGACCAGGAGGGCGCCGGCGCCGGCGGCGTTTCCGAGCCCGATGGAGACGCTTCCGGTCGCGGCCACCCGCCCGCCGCCGTCGATGGCCAGCGTGCCGCTGCCGCGGTTGCCGACATCCAGGTCGCCGTTGATTTGCCAGCCCGCATCGTTGCCGACGGAGACAAAACCGGACGCGCCGGTGCCGGCGGCGATGCTGGCGCTGCCGCTGATGACCGTGCCGCTTTTCTCGATAGTGAGCGTGCCGGTGCCGGACGCGCCGACCGCCAGCGCGCCGTCCACCTCAAGCGAGGAAGTGCCGCCGACCGTGACGACGCCGGCGCTGGCGGCATTGTGCCCGAAGAATGCGCTGCCGGTGACGGCGACGCGCGCGGTGTCGCCGATTTCGAGCGTGCCGCTGTCGCGCAGGGCGACATCCAGGTCGCCGTTGATCCGCCACCGCGCGTCGTCGCTCACGGAAACGAAACCGGACGCGCCGGTGGTGGCGGTGATGATGGCGGCGCCGCTGACGACCGTGCCGCTGTCCTTGATGGCGAGCGTGCCGGAGCCGAGGGCGCCGACGACGAGCGAGCCGCTGGTCGAGAGCGTCGCGGTGCCGCCCACGGTGGCCGTGCCGAGGGCGCCCGCGGCGCCGGCGAACACGATGCTGCCGGCGGTGGCCACCGCCTCATTTTCAAGGGTGAGCATGCCCGTGCCGCTGCTGCCGATGCTCATCAACCCGGTCGTGTCCCAGCGGGCGCTGCCGCTCACGACCACCCCGCCGAGGGCGACGTCGGTGTAGCCGATGTAGGCCTGGTTGCCGCTGGCGGCGGCGCTGCCGGACAGGGTGAGCGAGCCGGTGCCGCGCATGCCGACGCGGATGTCGCCGCCGGCCTCCAGGCTGGCGCCGCCGGTCAGGGTGAGCGTGCTCTGGCTGGTCGTCCATTCGGCGATGTAAACGTTGGAAAGGCTTTTGACCACGGCGTTGTCCTCGATGGTGAGCGAGGCCGCGCCGCGCGACCCGACGGTGATCTGTCCGGTGCTGGTCCAGCGCGCATTGTCGCCGACCGTGACGCCGCCGGTGCTTGAGGTGGCGCTGGCGATGATGGCGGCGCCGGCATTGGTGACGGTGCCGCTGTCCTTGATGACGAGCGCGCCCGCGCCGGACGCGCCGACGGTCAGTGTGCCGGTGACGACGTTCAGCCAGCCGGTTCCGCTGATGGTGGCGGTGCCCGTCGCCCCGGTGGCGCTGCCGATGACGACGTTGTTGGTGACGGTGACGGATGCAATGCCCTCCACGGACAGCGTCCCCGCGCCCGCCTCGCCGACCGTCATGTTGGTCCCGACCGAGAGGCTCGCGCTGCCGCCGACCTTCACGGTGCCGCTGCCGGTAGCCGCCGCATACCGTCCGATGTTCAACGTCGTGCCGACCGCGACCGAGCCGCTTTCGGAAATGTCCAGCATCCCGCCGGCGTTTTCCCCGACACTGAGGCTGCTGTCCATGCGCCAAAAGGCGCTGCCGGAGACCGTGACGCGCCCATCCGCCCCCGCTCCGCGCCCGATGCGGGATGCCCCTGTGTTGGCCAGGATGGCCGTGCCCGTGATGGTAAGCGCGCCGCCGCCGGTATCCGTCCCGACTGAAACGCCGCCCAAGGAAACAGAGCCTGTATTCAGGATCGGCGTGGGATTGGTGCCGTAGGAACCGCTGTCGATATAGACGTTGTTGCCGGCGGCCGGCATGCTGGGCGACCAGTTGCCCGCCTCATGCCAGTTGGAGTTGCCGTTGTTGCCCGTCCAGTATCGGTTTTGCGCAAGGACAGACGGCGCGAGGGCGGCGGCGGAGGCGATCAGCGTGGCGGCGAGTGTGAGATATTTGGGCGTGTGCATGATTCGGGCTTGGATGAGGGGGAGGAGTCGAGGCGGTTAAACGGGGAGGAGGGACGCACGATGTCCCGCCGGGCGGCCAGACACACGCCATGCTTTTGCTAACGCGTTAGCACGGCGCGCCGGCTGAGCGCCTTCAAACCGGGGGTGCGTCGCTATTTTTGACGAGACAGTGAATCCTCGGAACAGCGTTGCCCAGCCCCGTAGGAGCGGCGGCGTTGCTCCGAACTTCACTGTCTCACTGATGTTACGCGGAAGC
>JAITDF010000252.1 GCA_031282705.1 Opitutaceae bacterium
GCTCGTCACCCACGGCTAAGCGCTGCCGCCCCTCCGGGGCTGACCACCGCTGCTCCGAGGATTCCCTGTCTCATCGAAAATAGCGACGAACCATAAATCATGAATATCGAGATAATTCAATCATTCCCAAAACGGGTTTGCAACCGGCTGGCCGGGATGACAGTTTTTAAGAAATCAATGCTGGTGGCGGCGCGGCGGGATAAATTATTCGCGGCGGTGGCGCTGGCGGGGGCGGGCATCATGTTTTTCTGGCCGGTGTTGTTCGGCGACGGGACGCTGCTGGGAGTGGATTTCATGGGATGGTTTTACGGGATCAAGGTTTTTTACCGTGAGAGTGTGCTCAATGGCGATTTTCCATTTTGGTGCCCCTATACAATGGCGGGCACACCGTTGCTGGCGGGATTGCAACATGCCCTTCTGTATCCGTTGTCGGTGGTGTGGATTGTGTTTCCGGCGGCCTATGCTTATGGTGTGTTCGCGGCGCTGCACTTGTGGTTGTTCGCGTGGTTTACCTACTTGCTGGCGCGCGAGTGCAGGACGGGGGTGGCGGGCGCATGGGTGGCGGCGTGCGGCGCGATGTGCTCCGGCGTCATGATAATTGGCAATTGGGGGTGCACCGAACACATCGCCGGCATGACATGGCTGCCGCTGATTTTGTATTTTTATTTCGGTGTGCTGCGTGATGGCGGCTGGAAAAAAATCACCGGGCTGGCGGCGGCGGGCGCATTGATGGTTTACGGCGGCAGTCCGTATCCGTTGCTGATGGCGATGGTGGCGCTGGCGGCGGCGGGGGCGCCGTTCTGGTTGCGGCTGGGGAACCGTCCGGGGTTAATGGTGGTGCTGGCACGCGGCATGGCGGCGGCGGCGCTGGCGTTTTTACTGGCGGCTCCGCAATTGTTGCCAACGCTGGAACTGGCGCGGCAGGTGCCGGCGGAATTTTTGGTGCCCAATCCGGTGGAACAGGCGCAGTATGCGCTTTTGCCGTCGGAGTGGGTGCGAATGCTGGTGCCGGCGATTTACGGGCTTCCGGCGGGGCATCATCTGGGAACATTGACGGCGCTGTTGTGCGCGACGGCGATGGTGCTGTTGCTTTCGCGCCGCCTGCAATGGAGCGCGCCGGCGGCGGCAATGGCGGCGCTGGCGGCGGCCGGCGTGGTGATGGCGGTCGGGCCGCTGTTTGGATTGCACCGTGTGCTGGCGCTGGCGCCGATGGTGAGCCGGTTATATAAAGGGCCGGGCATGTTTGTTTTTATCACGGTGACGGCGCTGCCGGTGCTCACGGGGCTGGCGGTGCGTCCGTTGCGGCGGCTGCCGCGCGCGGCGTTGTGGTGGCTGGCCGGCGTGTCGTTGCTAGCGGCGCTGTTGGTGTTGTTTGCGGAGCCGTGGCTGGAATCGTGGGCGGAGGCGGTGAGGAAACTGCCGCGTTACATGCATGACCTCAAATCATCCACCGCGCAGCCGGATGCCTTTCCGGTGCTGCCGGCGATAAACCGGTTTCTGGTGCTGTGGGCGTGTTCGTCGGGCACGGCGTTGTTGCTGGCGGGCGCGCGACGCTGGCGGCTGGCGCTGGCGCTGGCGACCGCACTGTTGTTCGCGGATGCCGCGCTGCTGGTGCGTGACCTGCGGCTGTTCGGGGAGACCAACGTGTATGAAGTCGAAACGCCGGCCATGCGGGCGTTGCGTAGGGCGGGTGCCGGCCGCGAACTGGCGCGGGTGCATACGACTTATCACATGATGGGCGAAATGCACATTGTCATCGGCGGCAACGATCCGCGCGAATTCGCGTGGGTCCGGGATTTTCTGCCGTGCTCGGTCAGTGTGCCGTGGCATTTTTATCTGACCAATGTCAGCGGCACGCTGAACCCTCCGGAGACGCAATATATTTGGCACCCGTTGCTGGATCGTTTCGCGCCGTGGCAGAATGACCGGCTGCGCGGCTTGTGGAATGCAAAATGGATTATGGACATCCATCGCGGCACCCGCGGATATTCCTACCAATTGCGCGAAAACCCGCAATTCATGCCGCGCGCGTGGCTGACGTCGCGGGCGCTGCCGGTGAATGACTGGCAGGCGGCGCTGCGGTTGTTGCTGAACAAGGATTTCGACCCGCGCGGCACGGCGCTGCTTTACGCGGCACCGGCGGAGGTGCCGGAGAAATTGCGGCGGAGCACGGGCAAATTCACGCCGGTGGCGTCCATCACGCAGACGAACAACACCATCACCGTCCGCGCCACCGCCGACGATGATGCGGTGCTGGTGGTGGCGGATACTTATTACAAGTGGTGGCGCGCGGAAATCGACGGCCGTCCGCTGCGAGTCTTCAAGGTGAACATGTCGCAAAAAGCGGTGTTGTTCCCGGCGGGTGAGCACACCGTGCGGCTGGTGTGCGTGCCGGTCAGTTTCTGGATAGGCTGCGGGCTGTCCGCTATCGGCGCGCCCCTGGCCGTGTGGCTTTCATTGCGCGGAAAAAGACACCGCCGGCCATGACTTTATCCGGGCTTTTATTTTTCGTGAAGATTTGGGGCGAATTGGGAAAACTCCGATTCGCGCCGATAATAAAGGAGAGTTTGGATTGAACCGGTGGCGAAATTCTCACCCGCCGTCCGCGCCGACCGGCGGCGGCCCCGGCGCCTTCCAGCCCGCGTAAACCGAAAAGCGGAAGGAGTGGAAAAACTCGCCGGCATGGACGAAGCCGCACTCCCGCAACCACGCGAGCTGGCCGGCCACGGTGGCGCAGCGGTCGTATTTCTTTCGCGCGCGCGAGGCCGCGATTTCCGCCTCGGAGCCGCCGAGCCGGCGTGCCATGTCGTAGTGAAGAAACGAATACAGCGACTGCTGCCACGCGTCCGGCGCGAGCACCTGCTCGGCGTTGACGAAGAGGCCGCCCGGCGCGAGCGCGGCATGGACGCGGGCGAACAGGGCGCGCTTGTCATCGTCCTCCAGGTGGTGGATCGCCAGCGCCGACATGACGACGTCGAACCCGCCCGGCGGCGGCGCGTCGCGAAAGTCGCAGACCGTGAAACGCGGCGCGGGCGCGAAGTCCGCGAAGCGTTTCCGCGCCTGCGCCAGCATCGCCTCGGAGCCGTCCTGGAGCGTCAGCCCGCCCGGGCGCACGCGCGCCGTCACCCGGGCCGACAGGATGCCCGTGCCCGCGCCGAGATCGAGCATGCGCGGCTGCGCGGGCGCGGTGTGCGCCACGAGTTCCGCCACGGTGTCGTAGAAGGCGTCGAAGCAGGGCACGAGGCAGCGGCGGCCCGCGTCGTAGGTGGCGGCATTCCAAGGCATGGCGTTGACAGGTTGATGGCTCAAAGCGGGACGATCTTATCATAAAGTTGCCTTAACAAAAAATACTCATTTGGTCGTGATTGATGCCAAACAAGTATCAGTTTCCCTACGAGCTGCGCCACCTCGTTTATTTTCTGGAGGTGGCCGGGCTGCTTCATTTCCGGCGCGCCGCCGAGTCGCTCGCCGTCGCGCAGCCCGCGCTCAGCCGGCAGATCGCGCAGCTTGAAAAAGCCCTCGGCGCGCCGCTGTTCCTGCGCACGAAACGGCGCGTCGAGCTCACGCCCGCCGGGCGCGCCTTTGCCCGCCGCATCGAGCCGGTGCTGCGCGCGCTCGCCGCCGCCGGGCGCGAGCTGGACTCGCTCGCCCGCGGCGAGTCGGGCCACGTGCGCATCGCGTTCACCGGGCTCGCGATGGCGACCGTGCTGCCCGGCATCGTGCGCGAGTTCGGGCGGCGGCACCCGGGCATCCGGCTGGAGTTGAACGAGTCGCCGACCTCCGCCCAGCTCGCCGCGCTCCACGCCGGCGAGCTGGGCTGCGGCTTTTTCCACCCCGACGCCGCCGCGCCCGCCGGCCTGCGCACGCACATGCTGCTGCGCGAGCGCAACGGCATCCTGCTCCCCGCCGGCCACCCCCTCGCGCGCCGCGCCGCGCTCAAGCTCCGCGACCTGGCCGGCACGCCGCTGGTGCTTTTCCCGCGCAACAACAACCCCGGCTTCTACGACCGCGTGCTCGCCGCGTGCGCGCGCGCCGGGATGACCCCGCGCATCGCCGAGGAAATCTGGCCGCGCGCCAACAGCATCGGCCTGGTGCGCGCGGGCGTGGGCGCGACCTTCATCACGCCGTCCGAGGCGCGCGACCTGCCGGCCGACGTGGTGTTCCACCCGCTCGCCGGCCAGCCGCCGGAAAGCCGCCTCGTCCTCGGCTGGAAACCCCCGCCCGCGTCCGCGCCGGACGCGGCGCTGGCGGCGTTTTTGTCCGTGGCGACGGACGACGCAAAAATGAAACCATGACTGACTGACTGATGTTACGCAGAAGAGGTTTTTTGGTAGGGCGGTCTCGCCGAGACCGCCGCGAGCACCACGAGGCAAACGACGGCGGTCTCGGCGTGTATTGTCCCGCTATGAGGGTGACACATGTCCCGCTAAGGGGGTGACACTTTTGCAGTGTCCCAGGGCATGGGCCGGGAGCCTAGTGTCATGTCAATTGGAAATTGTCGGATAAAGTCTTTTGAGTTTAATACGCACATTTTGATCGGTCACCCGCCAGTTGATCTTGGCCTTCTTATTATTCCTGCTTTCCTGCCACGCTTTTGCTTCGCGAGCTATAGTTTCCATATCGGCGATTCTTCTTTTGAGGCACTGCCCCATCAACACACGCA
>JAITDF010000291.1 GCA_031282705.1 Opitutaceae bacterium
CCGGCGTCCCGCCGGACACGGTTCGGCGGAAGGGCTTGGGCGGGACGCTCAAGCCGGCACGCGGGACGCGTGCGCTCCCCGGAGCGGTTGCCTGTGTCCCATCGGATTCGAAATTCCAAAGGGCGGCGGCGGTGCCGCCGTGTGGCAAGCGGGACGCTTGCCCTACTTTTGGGGTGGCGGCGGCGCGCGGGGCGGGGCGATGTTTCGAGCGCGAAGCGCGACAGTCTGCCATCGCCCCGTCGTTACGAGCGAATCGGGAAGCCAGACAATCCGCGAGAACTCGCCGCACTCCATAACTACCGGCGCCGGCGGCGGGTGTGCTTGGGATTTGGAATTTTGTCATTGGAATTTTTTTGGGTTTGTCAGGCTTCTCGCTTCGCTCGGAAGGGATTTCGGGTTTTGGGATTTACGCGCGAAGCGCGTCAGAAGCTCCCCTTCAGGCTGACATTGCAGACGGTGCCGGGGAGCCAGTAAACGGAGAGGCGGTCGGGAGTGTTGGAATACCAGATGCGCGGGGTGTTGGTGAGGTTGCGGACGCTGAAGGTCAGTTCGCAGCGGGGGGTGAGCTGGAAGCCGCCGCTGAGGTCAACGATGAAGCGGGCTTTCTCATAGCGGCGGTCGTCGAGGAAATAATAATTGGCGGCGATCGGGCGCGTGACCGCGACGAGGTGGTCGTCCTGCCATGTGCCGCGCAACTGGACGTGCGCGCGGCCGAAGCGGTAGCGGAGGCCGCCGTTGGCGGATTTTTTCATCTGGCCGATGCGGTCCGAGGCTGTCTGCACGCCGCGAATGGTGGAAAAGGTGGCGGAACTGAAGACGCCCAGGCCCCGGAGCCAGCCGGGCAGGAAGGTGAGCTGCTGGTTGTATTCAAGGGTCAGGCCATAGACGGAAAGCCGGCTGGCCGAGTTGATGGCGGTGCGGAAGATGTTCGTGCCGCCGGCGTCCTCGGTCGCGCTTTCGTCGTCGCCGCCGCCGCCGGGCGTGGTGTCACCCAGCGGATAGCCGACAATGCGCTCGGCTTCCTCTTGGGAAATTTCGACATCCCTGATTTGCTTGTTTTTGATGTCCATGCGGTAGGCATAGAGGCTGAAGGTGCCGGCGGGGTGGAGACGCCAGTTGATGCCGGCGTAAAACTTGGTCATGTATTCGGGTTTCAGGGTGGCGTTGGGGACCCAGGTGAAGTCATCGGTCTCGTTGTAATTGACGACGCCGGCGAGGTTGCCGTAGTCGGGGCGCATGATGGACTGGCTGGCGGAAACCCGCGCCTGAAGATTGGCGGTGAGGTCGTATTTGAGACCGCCGGAGAGGAAGAGATTGGAGTAGCGGTTGGCGCGCCTGATGTGCCGGCTGTTGTAGTATTGGTAAAGCAGGCCCTCCTCGGTAAAGGGGTCGTAGCCGTCGGCGATGACCTCGGCGTCGGTGCGGCGCAGCAGGGGGGCGGTTTCGACCTTGGTGCTCTCGATGCGGGCGCCGAGGTTGAGGCGGAGGCGGTCGGTGACGCGGGCGTTCAACTCGACGTAGCCGGCGGCGATGTCCTCGGTGAGTTCGCGCCGGCCGGTGAGTTTGCGGCGGAGGTTTTCAATGACGGCGGGGGCAAACCAGTCCGGGTGCTCCCGGTAAATGTCATACATGGCGTAGGTGTCGTCCACGCGCCAGTTTTGGTCGTTGATGTTGCCCGCCTTGCCGTCCAGGGAAAAGTTGAAGAGGTAGTTTTGGGAGTAGGGCAGGGGGGCCTCCTGCGGGCGGCCGGTGGGGCCGAGGTAGTTGTAGCGGATGACATGATCCCGGTAGTTGTAATCATTGCGGCGGAAGAGGCCGCCGGCCTTGAAGGTGACGGGGATGCCGAGGATGCGGCGGGCATGGGCCAGGTCGAGGCCGCCCACATACTGGTTGGTGCTTTGGCGCATGGGCAGGCTTACGATGCCGCCGCTATAATAATCGCGCTTGCTCCAGTTTTCGGGGGCGCTCCACGGGTCGCCGCCGGTCTGGCGGAGGGTCCAGGCTGGCGAGTCGATGGAGGGGCGGTCGGCGGTCCAGCCGACGTTGCTCATGTAGGAATTGGAGGCGTAGAAGAAGCCGTCCTCCGTGTCGCGGTAGCGTTTGGTGGAGCCGGCGTAGCCGCCGTAGAGATCGGCGGAAAGGCCGCGGCGCTTGTAGGTCAGGCGCGGGGTGACGCTCCGGGTGAACGTGGTGAATTTGCGGTGGGCGTATTCGTTTATAAGGCGCGTGGAGCTGCCGCCCGTGCCGTTGACGACCCAGTGGGTGGGGGTGGAGTGGAGCCGGTCGATGCCGGCGCTGGGGGAATAGGTGACGGGCGTGCCGTCGCCCAGGTAGGCGCGCAGTATGGTGTTGAGCGTGTAGCTTTCGAGGTCCTCCAGAAAGAAGCTGCCGCGCACGGTGAGCGTGAGGTCGCGGGAGATTTTGTAGCCGAGGTTCAGGTTGCCGCCATACCGGTTCAAGAGCCGGAGGTAGGGGCGCCACCTGAGGTTGACGATGACCGGCTCGTCGCCGAGGTAGCCGTCGTGGGGGTTGACGGCGCCGGGATTGCGGTAGGCGTAGTTGATGACGTGCTGCTCCACCCGGTCGTAGGAGCCGTCGTAGCTGAGGTGCGTCTCGATGGAGAGGCGGCGCTTGAGAAGGATGTCGCCATAGTAGATGGCGGCGCTGGGGAAGACGAGGTTGTGCTTGCGGTCGTCGGGCAGGTAGGCGCCGCCCCAGTCGAGCGCGGTGCCGTGGGCGTTCAACCCGATCCGCCAGACAACCTGCCGGGCGCGGCGGCTGAACGGATTGCGGGAGACGAAGTTGAGCCGCCCGGCGGCGGCCCCGGCGTCCATGCTGGCGGTGAGGGTATGGACAAACTCGATGGTTTCGATGCCGGTGGCGGTAAGATCGGTGAGGTCAACGGCGCGCCCGCTTGTCGAGATGGCGACACCGTCGAGCGCGGCGGTGGTGTATTTGGCGGGCAGGCCGCCGATGCGCGCCCCGGTGGCCTCGGTCTCGCCGTATTCAAGGGTGATGCCGGGCATGTATTTGAGGATTTCGCCGACGCTGCCCATCGTGACGCCGCCGAACTTGTCGGCTGCGATGATGGTGACGGCGCTGTTGGCGGCGCGCTGGTCCATGATGGCCCTAGTGTCATGTCAATTTGAAATTGTCGGATAAAGTCTTTTGAGTTTAATACGCGCATTTTGATCGGTAAACCGCCAGTTGATCTTGGCCTTCTTATTATTCCTGCTTTCCTGCCACG
>JAITDF010000330.1 GCA_031282705.1 Opitutaceae bacterium
TCATGCCTGATTGCGGGTTCGCGGCCAGGCGTGAGTTTTTAAGCAGGTTTGGAAACCTGCGGTACGACGGAAATGCGTAACATCAGTTACTTAAACTTAAACTTAAACTTAAAACTTAAAACTTAAACTGCCGTCGAAGCCGGCCTGCCGCCGCTCCTTCGGGGCTGACCACCGCTGCTCCGGGGCTTCACTGCCGCATCGAAAATAGCAACGAACCAAAAATCTCAACACCATGCCCAAAATAAACACCTCGCCTGTCCTGTCACAAACCGGGTTTGTCCGCCGCCGGCTCGCGCCGGCGTTCGTCCTGCTCCTGGCAATTTTCCCATCGGTGGCGCTGCCCGCCCAGCAGGTGCGGGCGACCGGCGCCGCGGCGGATGAAAAAGCGCAATCCACGCCGCTCGCGCCCGCGCCCGCGCCCGTGCCCGTGCCCGCGCCGGCGGCGGCGGACGCGGAGGAGGAGATTGTGGTATTGTCGCCGTTCCACGTGGGGGCGTCGAAGAACGACATCGGTTATTATCAGGAAAACACCCTCGCGGGCAGCCGCCTGAACACCAACATCGGCGACCTCGCCTCCTCCATCACCGTGGTCACGTTGCAGCAGATGAACGACACGGCGTCGGTGGACCTGAACGACATTTTTCTGTATGAGGCCAACACCGAGGGCGCGGCCAGCTACACGAGCTTCAGCTTCAACACCGCCGGCAGCGGCATGGGCGAGGTGCAGGACGGCAACGCCAGCCGGCCCGAAACCGCCAACCGCGTGCGCGGCATCGGCGCGGTGGACCGCTCGCGCAATTATTATCCCAGCCTGGCCGTGCTGCCGTTTGACAAATACAACACGGAAAGCGTGGAAATCAACCGCGGGCCGAACTCGCTGCTGTTCGGCCTCGGCAGCCCGGCGGGCATAGTGAACCAGACCACGGCGATCGCGAGCACGACACGGCGCTTCGCACAGGTGTCCATGCAGGCGGACAGCACGGGCGGCTACCGCGGGTCCTTCCGGGCGAACCTCCCGCTGATTGACAAACGGCTCGGCGTGTTTGTCGCCGGCCTGTATGATGAGCGCGGCTACCGGCGCAAACCGTCGTATGACACCACCCGCCGCGCCTACGTCGCGGCAAACGGAAGCCTTTCGCGAAACACCTCCATCCGGGCCGCCGCGGAATTGTTTAATAATCACAACCGGCGGCCGAACAGCGTGACGCCCATGGACATGGCCAGCGCGTGGATTGAGGCCGGGCGGCCCGCGTGGAATCCTTATACACGGACGCTCACCTACAACGGCGAGGACATCTTCATCCCCGCCAGCAGCAACACCGGCGGCCTCAACAGCGCGGCGTATCCGGGCATCAAAACCGACTCCTCCGCCTCCATTCCGCAGATGTATTATGACACGACGGTGAGCAACGCCCCGCTGCTCTGGATGCAGACGAAGCTCGGCGAAAACGGCCTGGACAGCCCCAACACGCCCTATGCGCTGGCGGCGAGCGTCGGCAACAACAACCTGTCCAAAAGCGGGACTGAGAAACCGCTGTATCGGGCGCCGGGGGTGAGCGACCGGCGGTTGTATGACTGGGAGCATATAAACACGCTTTCCACCAACACGGGCACATGGAAAGGCCGGACGTATAATGTCGAACTGGACCATAAAATCGCGGCCAATTTCTTCCTGCAACTCGGCTGGTATCGGGAGGACTACCGGTCGGCCCGGCATGATTACGCCGGCGGCGCCGGCCTGTTTGTCGATCCCAACACCACCCTGCTGGACGGCACCGCCAATCCCTTTTTCGGGAGCGCTTATACTTTTGTCACCAGCCTGTATGACACGGACACCCGCATCACAAATGACAATTACCGGCTGTCGCTGGCTTATGAACTGGATTTTCGCAAAAACAAAAGGCTCTCCTGGCTGGGGTATCATCGTTTGATGGCGCTGGGGAGCCGCCAGGAAATGGATACAAAAAACGTCCGCCATGCCTTGGTCGTGACGGACGACCACGACTGGGCGAGCGCCACCAACCGCGTGGACGGCACCAATGCGCAGCGGGTGATCCGCATGCGCTATTTGGTCGGGGAGGACGCGACCTTCGCGCGCGCGCCGGGCAGCGTCTCGCTGGACACGATGGCACTCCCCCTGCGCTGGGCGACCTTCACGGGCACGCCCACGGCAAACCGGAACAGCCAGGAATACGCCTACACGTGGCAGGATGAACCGACCACCCTCGGCCTGGCCCTCTCCGACGCGGGCAGCAGCCACGACCGGCAGGCCATTGATTCGCTGTCGCTGGCGTTGCAGGACTACTGGCTGCGGGACCGCATTGTCACCACGTTCGGGTTCCGCCGGGACCGGAGCACGTCCCGCTACGGCACCACCCCGCTCGCCCTGTCGGCGGACGGCTCCGGTTTCTACGACCCAGGCAACCTGGATGTCTTCGGCCCCAAGGCGCAATCCAGCGGAAACACGGTCACGGCGGGCATTGTCGCCAAGCCGATCAAATGGCTCAGCCTGTTTTATAACAAATCGGAAAACTTCACCGCGGCGGCCGTGCGCTATGATTTGTTTCACAACGCGCTCCCCCTGCCGACCGGAAACGGCCAGGACTACGGCGTGCGCCTCAGCCTCTTTGACAACAAATTCGTCCTGAGCATCAACCGCTTCGAAGCCTCCTCCGACAACGCGCGGGGAACCTCCGCCGACATCTACATCGCCCGCACCGCCCGGGTTGACGAGCTCTGGTTCCGGCCCTGGGCGCGGGACTCCGCCTATGCGTTTTACGGCGCGGGCGCCACGGAGGAGCAGGTGAACGCCTATGTGACCGACATGATGAAAATGCCCGGCGGCGCCCCCGTCCCCGTCGAGAGCACCGTGGCCGGAACCTCCACGGTGGACGCCGACGGCATGGAAATCCAGCTTATCTACAATCCGGCCAGAAACTGGAATATGAAACTGACCGCCGGGCGGCAGCGCGCGCGTTATACAAACATGGCCCCGGAATGGAATGCCTACAACGACCTGCGCCTGCCGGTCTGGCGCGCCGCCGTCAACGAAAGTGACGAGGCGTTCTGGACCTCCCTCATGCCGGGGTCCTCCAGCCAGCTGGTCGGGGCATGGTATGAGAACAGTGTCATAAATTCCATCAAGGTGGAGAAGGCCAACGAGGGCAAAAAAACCAAGGGCCAGCGGGAGTGGCGCGCGAGTTTCATCACCACCTACCGTTTCACGGGCGGCCCGCTGAAGGGGCTGGACATCGGCGGCGGCGTCCGCTGGGAGGACCGGGCGGTCATCGGCTATCTGGCCGACGAGGCCGATCCCCTCTATTCGCTGGACCCCAATCTGCCCGTCCATGACAAGCCGATCACCCATGTTGACCTGTGGGCCGGATATGGTTTTCGCTGCCCCTGGCTGGGCAGAAAAGTCCGCGGGCGCGCCCAAGTCAACGTGCGCGACCTGACGGAGTCCGGCGGGCTCCTGCCCATCGCCGTGAACCCGGACGGCGAGATATCCGTGTTCAGGATTGTTGACCCGCGGCAATTCATATTCTCGCTGACCTTTGATTTCTAATCCATGAGAACCGTAATATCACCGGCATTGCTGTTTCTGCTCGTCTGCGACGTTTTGCGGGCCGATGTCAGCCCGGCGCCGCTGTTTTGCGACGGCGCCGTGCTCCAGCGCGGCAAGCCCGTGCCGGTGTGGGGAACCGCGGCGCCGGGGGAAAGGGTCTCGGTCGCCTTTGCGGGCAACACGCTTTCCACCGTCGCCGGTGCCGGCGGCCAATGGCGTGCCACCCTGCCCGCCATGCCCGCCTCCGGGGAGCCGCGCGATTTGATTATTTCCGGGAACAACCGGATTGATATAAAAAATGTCGTGGTCGGCGAGGTCTGGCTTGCCTCGGGGCAGTCGAACATGGAGCGCATTTTGCGCCGGACTTACTCCGGCGACTTCGAGACCGCCGCCGCGATCCACCCTCCGGTCCGGCATTTCAAGGTGGCGTGGAAAGTCTCCCACGTCCCGCTGGGGGAGGCGGGAGGGAAATGGGAGGAGGCGTCCGCGGCCGCCGTCGGGGAGTTCACGGCGGTGGGGTATCATTTTGCCGGCGCCCTTTGGCGCGCGCTCGGCGTGCCGGTGGGAATAATAAACAGCTCGTGGGGCGGCACGCGCATCGAGGCGTGGATGGACCGCGAGGCGGCCGGCGCGTCGAACGGCGCGGAGTTTGCCTTGATATATGAACGCTGGCGCGAAGTGCTGAAAAATTATCCCGCGGCCAGGGCCGGATACGAGGCCGCGCGGGCGGCATGGGAGAAGGAGCGCGACGCGGCGGCGGAAAACGGCGGCGCATTTTCCCGGCGCCCGCCGCCGCCGCCCCCCGGCCCCGGCCATCAGGACACGCCGTGCGGGCTTTATAATGGAATGATACATCCGCTCGTTCCCTACGCCATGAGCGGGATGCTCTGGTATCAGGGCGAAAGCAATGCGGGCCGCGCGGACGAATACCACGCCTTTTTTTCCGCCATGATTCACGGCTGGCGCCGGGCGTTCGGCCAGGGCGAGCTTCCGTTTTACTGGGTGCAGCTTGCAAATTATAAACACAACGGCGCCGGCAATGCCGACTATGCGCTGCTGCGCGAGGCGCAGGCCAGAACCCTGGCGCTGCCGCGCACCGGGCAGGCCGTGACCATCGACATCGGCGACGTGAATGACATCCACCCGCTCAACAAGCGCGAGGTCGGCTGGCGGCTGGCGCGGCTGGCGCTCGCCCGTGATTACGGGCTGGCGTCCATCGCGGACAGCGGCCCGGAATTTCGCCGGGCCGGGCGGGAGCGCGACGGGATGCGTGTGTTTTTCAAGCCGTCGAAAAGTCCGCTTGCCAGCCCGCGCGGCGTGCTGCCGGCGGGATTCGAGCTGGCCGGCGCCGACGGCGCCTGGCACCCGGCGGCGGCGCGCATCGAAGGCGGCACGATTTTCGCCGGCAGCCCCGCCGCGCCGCGCCCCGCCGCGGTGCGCTATGCGTGGAAAAACGCCCCGGAGGCCGGCCTGTTCAACGAAGCCGGCCTGCCCGCGGCGCCGTTCCGCGCGGTTGTGCCGCCGGGCGGGGAGGCCCCGGCGGCGGAACTCGCCGCGCGGCTCCGCCATTATATCGACGGGCAGATCATGGCCGGCGCCGTGCTGCTGGTGGCGGACGCGAAAAGCGGGCGGGTGCTCGCGCGGGAGGCGCTGGGGCGGGCGGACATTGCCGCGGCGCGGCCGATGCGCGCGGATGATGTTTTCTGGGTGGCGTCAATGACCAAGCCGGTGACGGCGGCCGCCTTCATGATGCTGGTGGACGAGGGGCGCGCCGGGCTGGACGATCCCGTGGAAAAATATATTCCCGGTTTTAATAATGACAATCTCAAGGTGGCGAAGCCCGGCGGCGGGCCGCCGTCCGCCGTCATTCGCGTCCGGCATTTGCTTTCGCACACCGCCGGCCTGCGTTTTATCAACACCACGGACAAGGGCCTCATCGATTCCGTCCCGCTAAAAACATCGGTGGAGCATGTGCTGCTGGACCCGCTTGAGCATGAGCCGGGGGAGAAATTTTTGTATTCAAACGCGGGCATTGACGCGGCGGGGCGCATTATTGAAATCGTGTCCGGGATGCCCTATGAAAAATTCCTTGAAGAGCGGCTGTTCAAACCGCTTGGCATGGCGGACACCACCTTCACGCCCGCGCCCGGGCAGCTCCGGAGGCTGGCCAAAACCTACAGGGCCGCGCCGGAGGGGAAGGCGCTGGCGGAAACCAGGACCGGTTACCTGACCTATCCGCTCGACGCGCCGGGGCGGCATCCGTCGCCGAGCGGCGGGTTGTTTTCGACCGCCGGCGACATGCTGCGTTTCTGCCTCATGCTGGCCGGCGGGGGCGTGCTGGACGGGCGGCGTTATTTGTCAGAGGAGGCCGTGCGCCGGATGACGACGAAGCAAACCGGCCCGCTGGTCGCCAAGGATTACGGCTTGGGCCTGGGCGGTTCGCCGGACGGAAAAACCTTCGGCCACGGCGGCGCGCTCAAGACGGACATGATGGTGGAAAACGGCCAAATCCGCATCTTCATGACCCAGCATTCGGGCAACTGGTCAACGGGGGATCCCGTTGCCGATTTCGCGAGAGAAGCCCGCCGGCTGTTCGCCTCCGACGTGGAAAACACCGTTCACTGACGGTGGTTGGAGTGTTTAAATCACAGGCGCCCATTTTCATAAAATCCATCGGGATGGTGTTGATTGTTGTTATCCGACTCTGGCGATCCTGCTAAAAAACGAACCATTTCAACCACTGATTTTCACCAATAAACCGACACTAATAAACACTAACAAAAAAACAGGACATTAGAGCCAATTAGTGTTCAGATTATTAGCGGAAATTAGTGGTTAGCAAAAAACGAACCATTAAATTAACCGCGAAGGATGCGAAGAACAGAAAAAATGAAATTGGAAAAACAACAACCTTCAGAACTTTCATCCTTCGCGTCCTTCGCGGTTATAAAAAACAAACCATTATTTTGAACCGCGAAAAACGCCAAAGCACGCGAAAGCGATCCTTTCCTTTTCGCGACATTTCGCGTTTTTCGCGGTTTAAATAAAACGAACAAAAACCTAACCGCAGATGAACACAGATAAACACAGATTCAAACCATCGTTTCGGAAGTCTTTATCTGTGTCCATCTGTGTTCATCTGCGGTTAAATAAATCGAACCATTAAATTAACCGCGAAGGATGCGAAGAACAGAAAAATGAAATTGGAAAAAACAACAACCTTCAGGACTTTCATCCTTCGCGCCCTTCGCGGTTATAAAAACGAACCATAAATTGAACATCACTAATTTCACCAGGACATCATGGTAAACCATCCCGCCGCCCCGTCCCATCCCGCACCGTGCAATTCCGTGCCGGCGCTTCTGCCGGCCCTTCTGCCGGTGCTTCTCCTCGCGCCGCTGATCCCCGCCGCCGGCGCCGCGCGGCCCGTCTGGGCCGACCCGACGCGGCAGCACGAGGGCCTCGAACCCGCCGCCGCCACCGCCACGCTCTTCGCCGACGCCGCCACCGCCCGCACGAACGACCGCGCGCAGTCGCCCTTCTACCGCCCGCTCAACGGCGCATGGAAATTCCACTGGGTCGCGCACCCCGGCGACGCCGCGCGCCCGCGCGAGTTCTGGCGCGCCGACTTCGACGACCGCGCCTGGAAAACCATCCCCGTGCCCTCCTGCGTCGAACTCGAAGGCCACGGCATCCCCATCTACACCAACACCGTTTACCC
>JAITDF010000345.1 GCA_031282705.1 Opitutaceae bacterium
CCTCGGCGAGACCGCCCTACCAAAACTGGCCGCCGCGTAACATCAGTGAAATCAGGCAAACCAAAACCTTCACCGCAGATGGACGCGGATAAACGCAGATTCAAACCGTCGTTCGGGAAGTTTTATCTGCGTCCATCTGCGGTGAACAAAACCATCATTAACTGATGTTACGCGGAAATGTCCGTTTTCGCGTAACATCAGTCATTAAATTAGGGCGTGTTTACACTAATATGATTCCCTCTCTATTTTGAATGGATTTCACATCGCCGCGAAGAGAAGACAGCGATTGACTTTTTCAGCCCCGGAGGGGCGGCAGCTTTTAGCCGTGGGTGACGGGCGAAGCGAGGAACCCACGGAAAACGTTTAATAAAAACCCAAGCCCTGAAAGGGCGGCAGCAAGCCGGCTTCGCCGGCAGTTTATGTTGGAAGTTTAAGTTGAAGTCCGAAAGCGAAGGGTTGCGCTTAAACTTAAACTCATGACTTAAACTGGCGACGAAGCTGCCTCGCTGCCGCCCCTTCAGGGCTCGTTTTTTTATGGATGGATTCCGTGGGTTCCTCGCTGCGCCCGTCACCCACGGATAAAAGCTGCCGCCCTTTCGGGGCTTCACTGTCCTGCGATGAAACCCAAAATTAGTGTAAACACGCCCTAAACCACGGATGGACGCGGATAAACACGGCTTCAAACCGTCATTTGGGAGGTTTTTATCCGTGTTCCTAACTGATGTTACACGGCTCTGACGTACCGCAGACTTCCAAGTCTGCTCCGAATCTCATGCCTGATTGCGGGTTCGCGGCCAGGCGTGAGTTTTAAGCAGGTTTGGAAACCTGCGGCACGACGGAACCGCGTCCCATCAGTTCCTAACCATAAGAATTGTTTTTTTGCATATGATTTCCCTATGCGGCAAGGCGGGTGAGTTGGGGAGTGGAGGCGTTGGCTGCGGCGGGCGCACACGGGATGATTTTGCGCGCTTTGGCGCCGAGCGGTGGCGGTGCGTGCCGGGTATTTTCAGCAGCAGTCCGTGCGCCCGCAGCAGTTGGAGCAGACGCGATAGGGTGCGACAGGAAGTGATGTCACTCCCTCAAAAGGCGAGTGCAACCCAAAGAGATGCCCCTCCTCTTTCTTCTTTCCTCTTTACTGATGTTACGCGGCGGCCAGTTTTGGCAGGGCGGTCTCGCCGAGAACGCCGCGAGCACCACGAGGCAATCGACGGCGGTCTCGGCGAGACCGCCCTACCAAAATCTGCCGACTGCGTAACATCAGCTCTTTATCTTTATCTTTCGTCAGGAACGAGCAGGGAGTTCCGAGCGAAGCGGGAAGCCTGACAAGATAAAGAGGAAAGAAGAAAGAGAAAGACTCCGGCGGTGACAACACTTCCTGTTGCACCCGTCGCGATACCCGTCCCCGCATCCGGACCCGCGGAGGCGGCGGTGCCCTTGGAGGGACGGATGGCTTCCGCGCAACATCAGTCGCCCCCTGGCGTTTCCCGGCCTTCAGTTTTTTCCCCGGATCAAGTCGCGATACCAATGGAACGAATCCTTGGGCGTGCGTTTTTGCGTGGCGTAGTCCACGTGCACGAGGCCGAAGCGGTCTTTGTAGCCCTCGGCCCACTCGAAGTTGTCCAGGATCGACCAGTAAAAATAACCCTCGACCGGGATGCCCTCGGCGACCGCGCGGGAAATCTCCCCGAGATAACGCGCCATGAAGTCGATGCGCTGCGGGTCGTGCACCTTGCCGTCGAGGTGCACGAAGTCGGTGCTGCAAAATCCGTTTTCGGAAAACACCAGCGGCAGTTTGTAACGCTCCGTCTGCCAGCGCGCGGCCCAATACGGGGCCCGCGGCGCCACCGCCAGCCAGGGCAGCGTGCCGCGCGGGTTGCCGATGCCCCAGCCGGCGGGCGCGGGGCGGGGCGCGCCGGCGGCGGTGACCTCGAAGGGGAAGCCGGAGTAACAATTGTAGGCGAGGAAATCGAGGGGCTGCGAGATGAGCTTCATGTCCGCGTCGGTGATGCGCGGCAGCTCGGCGGCGAAGGCCCGCAGGCCGTCCTCGGGATAGCGGCCGAGCACGACGGGGTCGGCCCACCAGGAGAGGTTCCAGAAGTTTTTGCCCGTGCACGCGAAGTAGGCCGCGCGCGCGGCCTCGATGGTGCGCGGCGCGTTGTCCGCCGGGATGGGTTCGCGGCTGGTTTGCGCGATGGAGACGCGCACCGGGCCGCGGCAGCCGGCGCGCAACGCCTGCACGCCGCGGCCGTGCGCCTTGAGCAGGTGGTGCGCGCCGAGCAGACAGTCGGCGAAGGGCAGCTTCAGGCCGGGCGCCATCGCCCCGTCCTGGTGGCCCAGGCCGATGATGCAGGGCGGCTCGTTGATGGTCATCCAGTGTTTCACGCGGTCGCCGAGGCGCCGCGCCGCAATCGCGGCGTAATCGCCGAACCATTCCACGAAATCGGGGTTGAGAAAACCGCCGCGCCGCTGGAGCGCCTGCGGCAAATCCCAGTGGTAGAGCGTGACCCAGGGCGTGATGCCGGCGGCGAGCAGGCCGTCGATGAGCCGGTCGTAGAAGGCGAGGCCGCCGGCATTGGGCGCGCCGGTGCCGTCGGGCTGGATGCGCGTCCAGGCCAGCGAGAGGCGGTAGGCGCGCACGCCGAGTTCGCGCATGAGCGCGATGTCCTCGGAATGGCGGTGATAGTGGTCGCAGGCGGTGTCGCCGTTGTGGTTTTCAAAAACGCGCCCGGGTTCGTGGGTGAACACGTCCCAGATCGACGGCCCCTTGCCGTCGGCGTCCCACGCGCCCTCGATTTGATAGGCGGCCGCGGCGGCGCCGAAAACAAAGCCGGGCGGGAACGACAGGCCGGCGGACGCGGCGGCGTCCTTCGCGGCGGCGCGCGCCGGGCCGGCGGGCGCGGATTGCGCGCGCGCGGAGAAGGGGAGCATGGTGGCGCCGGCCGCGCCGGCGAGGAGTTTGATGGCTTCGCGTCGTTTCATGACGGGTGGCGTTTCAGGGTGTGGCGTTTATGGGTGGCGGTGTGTTGTTGTTTCCGATGTTATGGCGGCGCGCAACAGGCTTCTTTGGAAAATCCCAAAGCCCCCCAGAAAATCCCAAATTTCCAAGAGAAAGAGGAAAGAGAACGAGAACGAGAGGGGGGCTGTCATCACTTTGAATCGCATTCGATGTCATCCGCCGCCGGACGGGGCGCGCAGCATTTGTTCGACACCGCCGGCCCGGGTTTGCTTCGCTGCCGGTTTCCTTGTGCCGCTTCCCACTGAACTTTTCGATTACCAGCTTCCGCCGCGCCTGATCGCCCAGACGCCGGCCGCGCGCCGCGACGCGTCCCGTCTCATGGTGGTGGACCGGGCCGGCCGCAAAGTCACCCACACCGTGTTCGCGGAACTGCCGGCCTGGCTGCGGGCGGGCGACATCTTGTTTCGCAACAACGCCGCGGTGCTGCCCGCGCGCCTCCATGCGCGGCGGCCGACGGGCGGCGCCGTGGAGTGCCTTTTGTTGCGTCCCGTCCCGGTTTCGATTCGCGGCGGGGCCCCGGCCTCGGCGCCCGGCGTGGCCTCGGATCGCGGCGAAGTTTGGTGGTGTCTCGTGCGACCGGGCAAACGGCTGCCGCCCGGCGCGGTGTTCACTGGCGGCACCGCCGCCGCCGCCGCCAGCGCTGCCGCCACCAGCATCACCGCCGCCGGAGGGGCCGGGGCCGATTTTTCCGCGACGGTGCTGGAGAAACGCGAAGATGGGACGGCGCTGGTGCGCTTCACCACGCCGCGCGACGCATCGATCATCGCGGTGGCCAACCGGCTCGGCGACATCCCGCTGCCGCCCTACATCAACCGGGAGGGCACGGCGGAGGAGCGGGCGCGCGACATCGAACGCTACCAGACGGTTTACGCGGACCGCGCCAGCCAGGTGGCCGTGGCCGCGCCGACCGCCGGCCTGCATTTCACCCCGGAGTTGCTCGCACGCCTGGCGGCGCTCGGCGTGGGCACGGCGGACATGACGCTGCATGTCGGGCCGGGCACGTTCAAACCCATCGGCACGAAAACCGTCGAGGAACACGCGATCCACCGGGAGATTTACGAGATGCCGGCTGCGGCGGCGCGCCGGCTCGCCGCGCCCGGCGGCGGCAGGAGGATCGCCGTCGGCACCACCTCGGTGCGCGCGATTGAGGATTATCTGGCCGGAAGGGGAGGGGAGGGCGCCGGCGGTCGGGCAACGGATGCGGACGGCGGCGCGTATTGCGCGGAGGCGGCGCTGTTCATCCATCCGCCGCGGCGGTTTTCCGGCGTGGACGCGCTCATCACGAATTTTCACCAGCCGCGCTCGACCTTGCTTTGCCTGGTGTCGGCCTTTCTTGCGCCCGGCTCGACGGACGGCATCGCCTGGATTCGCGAGCTGTATGCCGAGGCGATCGCGCGCGAATACCGGTTTTTCAGCTACGGGGATGCGATGCTGATTTTGTAGGCGGGACCTTTCTTTGCTTGGGCCTGAAACCACCGGTGATTGCGAAGCATCGGGCCTGTTTTTTTCCTTTTGATTAAAACTGGGATTGAAACCAATGTCTTTTTCGCTCAAATCAAAGCCTTTTAACTATCGTTTTATGTCCACGCTCCGTTGCTTCAGTCTGAACACCATCCTCATTCCCGCCGCGTGCCTGCTCGCGGCGTGCTCGCCCTCCTCCGACTCGCCGGAACGCGCCGGCACGCCGGCCGGGCCCGGAGAGACCCCTGCGCCCGCGGCGGCACCGGTGAACTATCCGCAGATCATCGAGCAGAACGGCCAGAAACTGGCGTTTGTCTCGGCCATCCGCTCGGTCGAACTCAATCGCGAATTCCAGCACAACGTGCAGGTCCTCCAGGCCAAGCACGCGAACTTCGTGGAACTCAAAAAACGCGTTGACGAGGCCAAGCCGGAGGAAAAGGACGCCCTCCAGAAACAGCTCGACGAGGCGCTCAAAAACCTCGACGCGGACAACACCGTCATGACGAGAACCTACGGGTTCTCGCTCCTGCGCAACTACGTCATCTTTTTTGCCAAGACGCGCCTCTACACGCCGCTGAACGACGAGGAGTTTGCCAAGCTCTCCCCCGAGGACAGGGCGAAGCCCGACCTCATCAGGACGATTGACGGCAGGGTGCACCTCTACATCGCGTCCATCGAAAGCGTCACGGCCAACGAAAATTTCCGGCGCAACGTCCAGCTTGTCCAGGCCCAGCGGGAGCATCTCGTCCAGACCCGGCAGGCGCTCGACAACGCGAAAACCGACGACGAGAAGGCAAAGCTGCAGGAGGAGCTCGCGAAAACCGAGGACCAGTTGAAAAAGAACATCGAGGAGTTCGCAAAGCTCCACGGCATCACGCCGCTGCGCAACTATCTCATCGAGGTCGAGGAATCGTGGATTTACACGCCGTTGTCGCCTGAGGAGGCGAAGCAAATCGAGGAGAAGCAGCTCGCCACGGGCACGACGCCCCAGCCCGCCGCCGGACAATAAGCGCGCGCGCGGCAGATTTTTTCCAACCCCGTCGCCACCGCCTAAACGCGGTGGCGTTTTTTTGCCGGATACGAAAACGGCCCTCCGGGTCGCCCGCTGTTTGGCCGCTTCGCGGCTGAAGCAGCCAAAAAACACATCCCGAGGCGGCACGACATTGATGCTTTCTCGTTATTTTGAATGGATTTCACATCACGCCGCCGCGAAGCGGAGGCAGCGATTGACCTTTTCAGCCTTGGAGTGACGCAGCGTTTTAGTCCCGGAGGGGCGTCAGCGGAGCGGCTTCGCCGCCAGTTTAAGTCTTGAGTTTAAGCGCAAACCTTCGCTTTCGGACTTCAACTTAACCTGCCGGCCCTCCGGGGCTTCATTGTCTCATCGAAAACTGCGGCGAACCCCAAAATTAGTGCAAACACGCCCCAAGGCGTGTTTGCACTAACTCAGTCACAAATTATTATTACCCTAAAAAGGAAGATGATTTTCTGGCGGAAGAGAGGCAAGAGGTGCAAAAGCAGAGGGATGCAAACGCCGGAGACTCCGATGAACACTCACCCTCAGGGTGAGTGCAAAAACAACGCTG
>JAITDF010000392.1 GCA_031282705.1 Opitutaceae bacterium
TCTCGCCGAGACCGCCGCGTTCGTCACTCGTGGCTCCCGGCGGTCTCGGCGAGACCGCCCTACCAAAAGCCTGCCAAAAGACTGGCTGCCGCGTAACATCAGTTATAATTACCAGGTAACAAAACCCTTGCGGTTTTTGTTTTTCCGGTCTTCGTGTCTTTCGCGGCTGCCCGGTTAAGGCTGCCCGGTTAATTTTCAGGGAGCCTCTAAAAACTCATTTTGAACGGAAGGAAACAAAGGAAACGAAGATGAAAAACAAAGAAAACCCCGGTTTGACGGCTGGCTTTAACTTGCTTGCTAAAAACAGGTTGGGAACCCATGGCAAGCACCCCTCTGTTGTTCTTCGTTCTCTTTGTTGCCTTCTGTTCAATTTTCAGAACCTCCTCTGATGTTACGCGTTCTCTTTCCTCTTTCCTCTTTCTCCCGGCTTGCACCTGACGAAAGAAGAAAGAGAAAAAGGAAAGAGAAAGAAAACGGACGCTTCCGCGTAACATCAGACCTCCCTTCAAAACCTCCCTTTAATATCTCCTTTGATTAATTTCCTCCCGCCTCATGCATCAGGAAAAGCATTGCACTCCGCCCGCCTTTTTCCACGGCCACGGCCGCGCGGCCCTCTCCCGGCGCCGCCTTGCCGGGTTCGCCGCGCTCGCGTGTCTGCTGTTCGCGACCGCCTGCTCGCATTACCGGCTCGGCGCCGGCGGCAGGCCCGCCTTCTCCACGCTTTATATCGCGCCGTTGGAAAACGGGGCCGGCCTCCCGCAGGGCGTCGCGCTTTTTTCCACGCAACTCCGCGAGACCTTCCTGCGCGACAGCCGGGTGGTGCTGGTCAACGACCCCGCCTCCGCCGACGCCACGCTCACCGTGGAGCTTGTCCGCCTCGACCGCGGCATGACGAGCGCGCGCGCCCACGACACCGGCCTCGCGCGCAAATTCGACCTCACGCTCGCCTCGCGCTGCACGCTCCGCGACAACCGCGCCGGCCGGCTCCTCATCGACAGGCGCCCCGTCACCGCCACCCGCCAGGTTTTCTCGACCCCCGCGCCCGCCGTGACGCAAAGCGACCAGCTCCAGGCCGAATACAACACCATGCCGCTCCTCGCCGGCGCGCTCGCGGAAAACATTTCCCATGCCGTGCTGGACGTGTGGTGAGCGGCGCGGGCCCCCTTTTGGCGGCGCGAGGGATTTCGTCATTGTCTTTTTACCCGGAAACGATGCGCTGGTGCGCCTGTTTTTTTGCAACCCAGCCATTTTGATGACCAGCACCAGTTCAAAAACCCTTTTGCTGCTTTGGATCGACGCGCATTTCTTTCCCGTGATTTGCGCGGCGGCGACGTGGTGGCGCCGGCTGGCCGGGCTGTTCACCCGGCCCGACCGGAAAACACCGCCGCGCAGCATCATCTTCCTGAAACTCGCCGAGCAGGGCTCGACCGTGCTGGCCGGCGAAATGATCAAGCAGGCGGCGGAACGCGTCGGGCGCGAAAACGTGTATTTCCTCATGTTCGAGGAAAACCGCTTCATCCTCGACGTGATGGGCCTCGTGCCCCCGGAAAACGTGCTCACCATCCGCACGCGCTCGGCCTGGTCGATGGCCGCGAGCTGCCTGGCCCGCCTGCGCGAAATCCGGCGCCGCCGCATCGACGCGTGCATCGACATGGAGTTCTTCGCGCGCTCCTCGGCGGTGATCTCCTACCTGATGGGCACGCGCATCCGCGTCGGCTTCCACTGCTATTTCGGCGAAGGGCCGTATCGCGGCGATTTGTTCACCCACCGCGTGCTCTACAACGCGCACCTCCACGCCTCGAAAATCTTCCTCACCCTGGTCAACGCCCTCGACGCGCCGCCGGAAAAACTGCCCACCTTCAACTACGCGCCGCCCGCCCGCGTCAGCCTGCCGCTGTTCGCGCCGGCGGCAGAGGAGGTGGCGGAGGTGGCGAAAATGCTGGACGGGCTGGCCGGCGGCGCCGCCGGCGGCGGGCCGCGCCGCCTGATCCTGCTCAACGCCAACGCCAGCGACCTCATGCCCCTGCGCAAATGGGAGCCGCAAAACTACGTCGAACTCGCGAAACGCCTGCTGGACGCCTTCCCCGACGCCGCCATCGGCTTCACCGGCGGCCCCTCCGAGGCGGCGAAAGTCGAAGGCCTCGTGCGCCAGGCCGGCTCGCCGCGCTGCCTCTGCCTGGCCGGCCGCACCACGCTGCGGCAGCTGCTCGTCGTTTACGGACTCGCGGAAATCCTCGTGACCAACGACAGCGGCCCCGCCCACTTCGCCGCCCTCACCCCCGTGGACGTGGTGGTGCTCTTCGGCCCCGAGACCCCCCTGCTCTTCGGCACCCTCAGCCCGCGCAACCACAGCATCTGGGCCGGCCTCGCGTGCTCCCCCTGCATCAACGCCTGGAACAACCGCCAGACCGCCTGCCGCGACGCCGCCTGCATGAAAGCCATCACCGTCAACCAAGTTTTCCAAACCGTATGCCAAGTCTATCGCCAAAGAACACAAACCCCGGCCTGAGCAAAAGGCCGGCCCTTGAGCCGGTGCCGCCCCGCGCGCCGGAGCCGCCCGCCGCGCCGCCGCAGCAGCCGCCCGCCGCGACACCGCCCCTCCCCGCGCCGGGACGCCTCCCGTGGTGGCGGGACGAGGCGCGCATGGCCCGCGTCGCCATCATCCTGCTCGCCGGCCTGTTCGTCGCCGCGCCCGCCTTCCACGGCACCTGGCTGTGGGACGACGACCAGGAAATCACCACCAACGGCGCGCTGACCAGCCTCGCCGGCCTGAAAGCCATCTGGGGCGGCAAGGCCGGCGCGGACTGGCTGCCGTTGAAATCGACCATCCTCTGGCTCGAATGGCACCTCTGGGAATACAACAACACCTGCTACCACGTCGCCAACACCCTCTTCCACCTCCTCAACACCCTGCTGGTCTGGCGCCTGTTCTCCCTGCTGCGCCTCCGCTGGGCCTGGGTGGGCGGGCTGCTGTTCGCCATCCACCCGATATTGATGGAGTCGATCGGCTGGGTCTCGGAGCAGAAAAACACCATCGCGCTCGCCTTCATGCTGCCGGCGCTGTGCGCCTACATCCGCTACGACCAGGCCGGCGAAAACGCCCCCGGCAGGTGGCGGTTTTACGCGCTCTCGCTGCTGTGCTTCATCGCCTCCCTGCTGTGCAAAAGCGCCGGCGTGATGCTGCCCTTCCTCCTCCTCCTCTACGACTGGTGGAAGCACGACCGGCTGCGTCCGAGCGACCTCCTGCTCATCGGCGCGATGGGCTGCGCGCTCGGCCTCCTCTTCGTCGGCGGGCTCGCGCTGGAGACCGGCCTGCGCGGCAAACCCGTCCCGTGGCTGAAATACGCCGGCGCCGGCCTCCTGTCCGGCGCGCTGGCCCCGGCGCTCGGGCTCTTGTGGTGGGAGATAAAAGGCGGCGGCGACGCGTGGCGGCACGCGTGGCGGCTCGTGCGCATCACCCTGCCGTTCTTCGCGGTGTCCGTCGTCATCTCCGTGGTCACCGTCCACTTCCAGCTCAAAAACGCCATCGGCGCCGAAGGCATCCCCGTCGGCGGCATCCTCTCGCGCACGGCGGTGGCCGGCGCGTCCGTCTGGTTCTACCTCTGGAAATGCGTCTGGCCCTTCGACCTGCTGCCCATTTACCCCAAATGGGAACTCGGCAAACTCGGCATGGTGGACGGCAAGTGGACGGAGCTGGCCCCCCCCGCGTGGCACGAAATCCTCCTCCCCTGGCTGGCCGCGCTCGCCGTTTTCCTCCTCCTCTGGAAATGGCGCAAAACCAGGACCCGCCCCCTCCTCCTCGGCCTCGGCTTCTTCTTCATCAACCTCGTGCCCGTGCTCGGCTTCATGACCATGTCCTACATGCGCATCACCTGGGCGGCGGACCACTTTGTGTATATCTCGGTCATCGGCATCATCGGCCTGGCCGTGGCCGGCGCGGCCTGGGTTTACGACCGCGCCACCTCCGACTGGAAACCCTGGGTGCTGGCCGGCGTGATGCTCGCCACCCTCCACGTCGGCATCGACGCGCACCGCTACTGCGGCATCTTCGCCGGCGAAGCCCCCATGTGGCAGCACACCATGCGCGGCAACAACAACGCCTGGCAGGCCCACAGCCGCTACGGAAAAGTCATGCTCGACACCGGCAAGTTCGACGCCGCCTTCTACCACATCAGCCAGTCCAACCGCCTCCGCCCCGACCTCGCCGAGACCAACAACAACATGGGCGTGCTCCTCCTGCAAAAAAAACGCGTCGCCGAAGCCATCAACTACTTCCGCATCGCCGCCGAGACGATGCCCATGCCCGCCTTCCTCATCAACTACGCCAACGCCCTCGCCAACAACGGCCGCGGCGCGGAGGCCGTGCCCGTGTATGAGAAAGTCCTCAAGGACTCCCCGGACAACCCCGTCATACAATGCAACTACGGCGTGGCGCTCGCGCAGGCCGGCTTCCGCGAACGCGCGATCGCCGCCTTCGAGCACGCCCTCAAGCTCAACCCCGGCATGCCCGACGCGAAACGCAACCTCGACCAGCTCCGCGCCGCCGGCACCGCCGCCGCCACCACCGGCGCCGGCATCTCCGTGTCGCCGCAAGCCGCCGGCCTGGTCGCCCCCGTGCTCGGCTCGCCCACCGCGATGCCAAGCACGCCCGGCGTGGACATAAGCCAGATACCGGAAGTCTTCCGCCCGCAAACCACCTCGACGCTCAACGCCAGATAACTTTCCCGATTTCCCTCCCGCCATGCCCAACCTTCGCGACATCCATAACAAATTCGCCGGCACCGCCCTCATGCGCCGCCCCTTCATGCGCCGCCACTTCCTCTGGTGCGCCGCCCTCGGCCTGCTCTCCGTCTGCATGTTCGGAAAATACCTCGTCTCCGGCACGCAGGTGCTCTCCAGCCCCGGCACCGACTCCTTCGCCTACTACATCTACGCCTATCAACTCGCCTTCAACGGACTCACCGGCGGCGACCTCGTGCTCTGGAACCCCTACAACTACGGCGGCCAGCCCTTCCTCGGCCAGATGCAGTCGGCGCTCTTCTACCCGCCGAACTGGCTGGTGATGTGGCTGCCCGTCGCCACGGCGCTGAACTGGCTGGTCTTCGGCCACCAATGGCTGCTCGGCCTCGGCGTTTACGGCTGGGCCTCCTCGCGCGGCCTGCGCCCCGCCGCCGCCTTCCTCTCCGCCGCGCTCATGATGTTCGGCGCGCCCTACATGCTCCACGCCTTCGCCGGCCACATGTCCAACCTCGCCAGCATGGCCTGGATCCCCTTCATCTTCTGGGGCATCGACGGCTGGCTGGAAAAACGCCACCACCGCTGGCTCCTCCTCGCCGCCGCCGCCGCCGCCCTGCAAATCTACGCCGGCCACACCCAGTATTTCTACTACACCGCCATCGTCGCCGGCCTCTACACGCTGGTCTTCCTGCGCGGCGTCGCCGGCAAACCCCGCGCCCTGCTCGGCCTGCTCGCCATCTACCCGGTCGCGCTGCTCTTCGCCGCCGCCCAGTTCCTCCCCGGCCTCTCCGCCGCCGCCGAGTCGGTGCGCGGCGACGGCGCGGGCTACGACTTCGCCTCCATGTTCGCCTTCCCGCCGGAAAACATCCTCACGCTCGTCGCCCCGTGGTTTTTCGGCAACATGACCGACGCCCCCTACTGGGGCCGCTGCTACCTCTGGGAGATGAGCCTGTTCTTCGGCGCGGGCGGGCTGGCGCTCGCCCTCAACGGCCTCGCCGGCGAACGCCGCCGCTGGCGCTTCCTCGTCCTCCTCGCCGCCATCGCGCTGCTCGCGCTCGGCGCGCGCACGCCGCTCTACCACGTGCTTTATCACGCGCTGCCCGGCTTCAGCATGTTCCGCGGCACCTCGAAGTTTGTCTTCGTCCTCGTCCTCTTCCTCGTGCTCCTCGCCGGCCGCGGCCTCGACCGCCTGCTCGCCGGGGAAAAAGCCCCCCGCTGGCTCTGGGCCGGCGCCCTCGCCCTCGGCGCGTTCGCGATTCTCGCCGGCGCGCTGCCCTCCGCCGGCGCATGGGAAAGCCTCGCGCAGGACCTCGCGCGCCTCGGCCGGAAAACCGGCGAGCACTACCTCAACCCCGCGTTCTTTGAAACCCCCGGCTGGGGCGCGAAACTCGCCGCCGCCGGCGGCTGGTCCCTCGCCCTCGGCGGCGGCTGGCTGCTGGCCGCCGGCGCGCTCCTGCTGGCCGCGCAAAAACAATCCCGCCTCGCCTGGGCCGCCGGCGCGCTGGCCCTGGCCGAGGTGCTGCTCGTCGCCCGGCAATCCGTCGCCTCCTTCCCCGCCGCCGCCGCCGGTTATCCGGCCGTCAAGGACTTCCTCGCCCAAAACCCCGGCGACTACCGCACCCTCAACATGCTCAACGCCTCCTCCGCCATCGAATTGAAATCCGAAGGCATCTGGGGCTACGACCCGTTTGTGTTGAAACGCTACGCCGAGTTCGTCCACTACGCCAACGGCCTGTCCCCCGACCGCGCCAGCCAGAACGTGCGCGAATGGAAGTGGCAGGTCCCCTCCATGCTCGCGCTGCTCCGCGGGCGCCTCGCCTTTGTCCCGGAAAACAACACCATCCGCGTCGTCCCGCTCCAGGACCCGCTCTCGCGCTTCTACGTCGTCGCCAACCACCGCGTGCTGAAAAACCGCGACGCGATCTTCGACGAAATGTCCAAGCCCGGCTTCAACCCCCGCAACGAAGTGCTCCTGGAAGAGCAACCCATCCTCGCCCCCGACCCCGGCGCCGGCCAATACAGCATCCGCCTCCTCAACACCTCCACCGACCACTGGACGCTCGAGGTGCAGACGCAATTTTCCGCCTTCCTCGTCATGACCGACGCCTACTCGAAAGACTGGCGCGTGCGCTCCCTGCCCGACAGCGTGCAAGTGAGCTACGAACTCCTGCCCGCGTATTACGCGCTGCGCGCCATCCCGCTCGCCCCCGGCACGCACCGCATCCGCATCGAATATTCGCCCGCCGGCCTCGCCCTCGGCGTGAAACTCACCCTCGCCAGCCTGCTGGCCGCGTGCCTGTTCCTGTTCGTCCCCTGCTTCCGCCGCGCCATCGAATCGCTCGCCAGGAAAGCGTCTGTCAATGATTCACCCACCAAGCCTCCCCCGGCTTTGGGCAGGTGAACCGCGCCTCGTGCGGAGGCGCGTTCCGCGAAACCGTTTACCGCAAGGCCGGGGAATCCGGCTTTGCCTGCAACATCGTCCGCTGCCGGACATGCGGGCTGTTTTCGATGAGGTAACTGATGTTACGCAGTCGGCAGATTTTGGCAG
>JAITDF010000489.1 GCA_031282705.1 Opitutaceae bacterium
CGAGGCCGCCGCGTTCAGGGAGCTTCTGGCCCCGGTGCTGGAGCACGACCCGGTGAGGCCTCATGCATCCGAGACGCGCCCGCCGTTTGCGGTCATGACCGTGTCGTTGCCCCCGCAACCGTTCGCCCAGGCGCAATCGGCCAAGCCTGTGCGGACTTTGATGGAATTGCAGGAAGAGCTGAACCGCACGAGATCGCCTTTCATGGACAGGGAAAACATGGACAGGGAAAAGGGCGAAAATGTCGTCGCCTAAAACCGCCGCCGCGCGGCACCGCGCCGGCTGATGGTATCCCCACCCCGACTCGAACGGGGATCCGCAGTTTAGGAAACTGCTGCTCTGTCCTGTTGAGCTATGGGGACAAACATCGGTTTGGATTCAGACGGCAGACTTGCGACGTGCCATGTTTGTCTTTGCGCAGATTCGCCGATGAAGACAAGCCTTTGTCCTCCAAGCCGGCCTTGCCCGGCTTTCCACTCTTCCCCCGCCAAGCCTGACGCCCTCGCCGTCCCGCCCGCCGGCTTTTTCGATTTTCAATCGGGCGTCACCATGCCGCCTTTCCAGGCGGAACGGCGGCGGCGCCCATTAAAAAGCGGGAGGCGAAAATCGAATGTCAAAAAACACAAACTGATGTTGCGCGGAAGCGGCGGATTCCTTTGGCTGCGTAATACCAGATGCAAAATAAAAAATCAGGCGGCCCGCGCCGCGATGAACGCCTTGATCGCATCGGGCGCGGCCTCGATTTTATGTTTTTCCAACGGACGCGCCTTGAGCGCCTCCAGCGAGGGGTGCGCGGGCTCCACGCCGGTGGCCGCGCGGATCGTGTCGGGAAACTTCGCCGGGCTCGCCGTCGCCAGCACCACGCTGGGGCGGTCCGGGGCGGGGTCCTTGAGCGCGCAGGCCGTGTGCGGATCGACGATGTATCCGTATTTGTCATACACACGCTTGATGATGCCGGGTATCTCCGCGTCGTCGCAGCGCGAGGAGCTGAACGTGTCGCGGTTGAAGTTTTCAAACACATGGCGGCCCGTGGCCTTGAAGTCCCGCATGACCTCGCGCACGCGGGCTGCGTCGCGGCCGAGGTTGTAGTAGAGAAAACGCTCGAAGTTGCTCGACACCTGGATGTCCATCGACGGCGCGAGGCTCGGGCGCACGCCGGCCACGCGGTATTCGCCGGTCGTGAAGAGGCGGTGCAGGATGTCGTTCCGGTTGGTGGCGACCCTGAAACCGCGCAGCGGCACGCCCATTTTCTGGAGCATCCAGCCCGCGAGCACGTTGCCGAAATTGCCCGTCGGCACGGCAAACTCCGCCACGGCGCGCGCGTCCGGCGGCAGGCGCAGCCACGCGGACAAATAATAAACGCATTGCGCGAGGATGCGCGCCAGGTTGATGGAGTTGACCGCGGACAGGTGGTGGCGCGCACGGAACGCCTGGTCGCCAAACACGTCCTTCAGCGCCGCCTGCGCGTCGTCGAAGGTGCCGTCGATGGCGAGCGCGAAGACGTTTTTCGCGCCGGTGCACGCCATCTGGCGCTCCTGCAACGCCGAGGTGCGCCCGTCTGGGTAAATGATGAAAATCGCGGTGCCGGGCTTGCCGAGCAACCCGTGGATGGCGGCCGAGCCGGTGTCGCCGGATGTGGCGCCGAGGACATTGATGGACTCGCCGCGCACGGCGCACTGGCGCTCGTAAAGGTTGCCGAGAAGCTGGAGCGCGAAGTCCTTGAACGCGAGCGTGGGGCCGTGAAAGAGTTCGAGCACAAACAGGTGCCCGTCGAGCCGGCGCAGCGGCGCGATGTCGGGCGCGTCGAAACGCGTGTGGGATTTTTTTATGACGGCGCGCAGCGTGCCGGCGGGAATGTCGGTCGCGAAATGCCGCAGGAACTCGAAACAAAGCCCGGCGTAGTCGTTTTTCAGCGCCTCGAACCGCGCGAGCGCCCCGGCGTCAAACTCCGGCAGCGTCTCGGGCACAAACAATCCGCCATCCGGCGCGAGGCCGACGGCGACGGCATCCGAAAACGAGTGAGGCGCGGTCTGCCCGCGGGTGGAGATGAAACGCATGGAAAAACAAAACCCTCTAGCGGCCGGACCGCCAGGGGTGAAGGATTTAATGCAGGAGGAGAAGAAAGCCCTACGGACATGTGACCGGAGCAACATGTCCATAGGGCTTTCCGAAACCTTGGTTTTCTTTGGCTGCGTAACATCAGTAACATCACTGATGTTACGCGGTTCCGTCGTACCGCAGGTTTCCAAACCTGCTTAAAACTCACGCCTGGCCGCGAACCCGCAATCAGGCATGAGCTTCAAAGCAGACTTGGAAGTCTGCGGTACGTCAGAGCCGCGTAACATCAGTAACATCAGTTAAATTTTCATCCTTCTTCGGTTTTATATTTCGCGGCCTTCCGCGTCTTTGTCAGACTGTCGCTTCGCTTGGCACGCGGTTGAAAACTGATTTTCAGAACTTCCCCTATGTCTGAAAACGGCGACGTGGAAGCCGTCGGTGTTGCGGGCGGCGGGGAGAAGGGTTTCGGCGTGGAGGAGTTGGAAGGCGGGATGCGTTTCGAGAAAGCGGGTGGCGACGGCTTCGTTTTCGTGGCGGCTGAGGGAGCAGGTGGCGTAGATGAGGTGGCCGCCGCCGGGGCGGACGTGCGGGGCGTTGCGGGCGAGGATTTCGAGCTGAAGGCACGCGGCGGCATGGATGCCGGCCTCGGTGGTCGTCCATTTGAGGTGGGGGGCGCGGCGCCAGGTGCCGCTGCCGCTGCACGGGGCGTCAACGAGGACGGCGTCGTAGAGCGCGGCGGGCGGTTGCGGCGGTTGCGCGGCGGACGGTCGCCCGGCGTGCAATGGCCCCCTTCCGTCCATCGTCCATCGTCCACCGGTTGCGCGGCGGGCAGGACGCGGATGTTTCCCAAGCGGGCGCGGGTGGCGCGGCGGGCGAGTTCGGCAAGGGCGCCGGGGCGCGGGTCGGTGGCGTCGATTTGCGCGGCGGGGCCGAGGAGGCGGGCGAGCTGGAGGGTTTTGCCGCCGGCGCCGGCGCAGGCGTCGAGGGCATGGCGGATGGTGGAATGCGGATTGCGGAATGCGGGCGTCACCGCGCCGGTGGCGTTGCCGATGCCGGTGGTTTTGGAATTTGGAATTTTGGAATTTGGAATTTTTTTGGGATTTGGGATTTGGGATTTGGGATTTTCGCCGGCACCGGAACCGGCGATAACCGCGAGGGCGATGGGAAGGATGAGTTGCGAGCCGAGGTCCTGGATTTCGACGAGGCCGCGCTGGCAGGCGCCGGTTTTGGTGATGTCGGCGTCGGGAGCGAGGACTTCGAGCGCGCCGGCGAGTTCGGGGGAAAGGCGGCATGGCCAGCCGAGGGCGCCGAATTCGGCGAGCACGGGCGCGGGGTCGTCGGTTTGCAGGCGGAGCCAGAGCGGGGCGCGGGTGTTGAGGGCGTCGAGATTGGGCTGGGAAAACGCCTCCGGGCAATGGCCGCGGAACCACGCGGGCAGCAGGCTGGCGGCATCGAGGCCGAGAAGCGCGGCGCGGGCACCGGGCGCCGGGGGGGCGGGCGGCGCGGCGGGGAGAAGGGCGCGTTTGAGCGGGAGCGTGGCGGGGGAATCGGCGGCGAGCCAGAGGAGTGCATGGAACGGGCTCGCGGCGGGAGAGGCGGCGGCGGGCCTGAAGGCGGCGGCGGAGCCGAGGGTGTTTTCAAACCACGGCAGGTGGCGGATGGCGGTGTAGAGGAGTTCGCGATAGAGGCGGCGGTCGCGGCTGCCGAAGCGGCGTTCGCGGGCGAGGCGTTGCCGGATGCGCGCGGGGAGATCGCGGTCGGCGCGGAGGTGCGGGCGCAGCTCATTGAAGAGCGCGAGAAAGACGCGGGCCTGATTATGGGCGGGCTGGGTCAAGGGAATTAAAAAGTGGATTCAAGAAGTCCATGCCTGTCGAAAAGGAAACACTCAATCGAATACCCGGAGAAGACGTCCGGGCGCCGGGGAAGGGGCGGCGGGTGGCGTCGGCGTTGGGCGGGATCGGGCTGCGGGTCGGGCCGGTGATCGGCGCGGCGGTGTTGACGAGGGGGAAGGGCCTGGGGGCGACGTCGGCGGCGATGGCGACGGGGGGCTTTGGCGGGGGTGCGCTGGCGCAGGGGTGGGAGCGGTTGATGGGGACGCGGAAGAAGTTTTCAATCACGGAGCTTGGTCTTGACACGGTGCTGGCGGCGATACCGGGGGCGGCGACGACGCGGCTGGCGAAGGATTTGGGCCGGGGGGCGCGCGCGGCGGTGATGGCGGGCGAGGGGGCCGGGCTGGGGGCGGCGTATGAGGCGACGAGGCAGGCGCTCGACGAGGACGAGATGAACTGGGGGCAGATTGGTTTCGCCGGCGGCGTGGGCGCGTTGCTGGGCGGCATAATCGGTGTGACGCCGGCGGTGTGGGAGCGGCTGGCGGGGAAGACGCCGAAGGGCGCCGCGGAGGAGATCGGGGGGATGTTGAGGGAGAACGAGGCCGAGGCGGCGCGGCTGGCGGAGGCGCGGTTGAGGCAGTCGCCGCGGGGCGGGGAGTTGCTGCGGGAGCAGTTGAGGCGGGAGGCGGAGCTTGCGCGGCAGAAGGCGGCGTTGCTGGAGGCGCAGGAGCGGTTGAACGCGAGGCCGGGGATAAACACGGGGCGCCCGGCGAAGAGCGCGGGGGAGAGCGCCGGGGTGCTGCACGCCGCGAAGGAGCGGGCGATGCCGGAGGTGAAGAGCGCGCGGGAGAGCGCGGCGGTGTTTGAGGGGACGGAGGCGGAGCGGAACGCGCGGCAGAGCGCGGCCGGCGGGGAGGCGCTGCGGGGCGAGCCGGGGGCCGACGCGGTGGCGGGCCGGGCGGCGGCGCGGCAGGGAAGCGGGCCGGTGGCGGAGGGCGGGATTCCGATTTTGGAGCGGGGGGAGGCGGTTGACCCGCGGCTGGTTGACCCGAGGCCGGACGACCCTTTGGCGGGGCATTATCAGAGGCCGGTGGAAAGGGACGTGGGGCAGGCCGGGCGGGTGATGCCGGTGGAGCCTGCGCCGGTGCGGGCGGGCGCGGGCGAGATCATCGTGCCGGGGGTGGGGGCCGAGACGAGGCCGGCCAGGCCGGCGAACCGGCTGGGGATCAAGCAGGGGGACAATTTAACGGCGGAGCAGCGCGGGGCGGAGGAGCGGTTTGCGGACTTTCTGAACTCGAAGACGGACGAGGAGCTTGACGCGTTGTATGACGCGCTGCCGGATGCGCAGGGCGGGCGTATGCTCAACACGGATGTCATGCGGGAATTGAGCCCCGACTATGTGCGCGACCCGCAGACGCACGCACCATCCACACACGAGGGGGCGTCCGCCTATATCCACAGGAGATATTTGCGCGAGCTTGAGAAAAAACAGGACAGCACGCCGGTGGTGGAGTTCATGGCCGGCGGGCCGGGCAGCGGGAAAAGCACGGCGGTGACACCGACGGGGCATATCGTGTATGACCGGACGCTGAGTAATTTTGACGATGCGGTGAGCGACATCGAAGCGGCGTTGAAAACGGGGCGAGCGGTCCGTATCAGCTATGTGCACACGCCGGTTGAAAAGGCCGTTGAGCTTGCCGCGAAGAGAAAGCGGCGCGTGCCCACTGAATATCTGGGAAAATCGCACCACGACGCGCAGGACACGATCATCCGGCTTGCTGAAAAGTATAAGGACAATCCCGATGTTAAAATACGGGTCACGGACAACAG
>JAITDF010000351.1 GCA_031282705.1 Opitutaceae bacterium
GCCACCCCCGCCGCCAGCCCCGCCCCCGCCGCCAGCCAAGCCGCCGCCGCCGCCCCCGGCGCGGCGGTTTCCCAAGCCGCCATCCGCCATCCGCCATCCGCCATCCGCAAAGAAATCACCCCCGCCGACCTCGAAGCCTTCGCCCGCGAACGCCGCATCCGCTACGACGCCGACGAAGACGAGCACTACGACACCATCTCCGTCTTCATCAAAAGCTGCCGCGGCAGCGACCCCGACGCCGCCATGTATTGGCTGGCGAAAATGCTCGCCGGCGGCGAGGACCCGCGCTTCATCGCGCGCCGCCTCGTCATCCTGGCCAGCGAAGACGTCGGCCTGGCCGACCCGCTCGCGCTGCCCACGGCGGTGGCCGCGCACCACGCCTGCGACTTCGTGGGCCTCCCCGAGTGCGAATTCGCGCTCGCGCACGCCACGCTCTACATCGCCTGCGCCAACAAAAGCAACTCGGCGGCCGCCGCCCTGCACGCGGCGAAGCGCGCCGTGGCCGGAAGCCCGGTGCAGAAAGTCCCCCCGCCCTTCCGCGACAAAGGCGGCCAGGCCAGCAAGCGCGCCGGCCACGGCAAAGGCTACCTCTACTCGCACGATTTCCCGGAAAACATCTCCGGCCAGGACTACCTCGAAAAACCGCTCGCCCTCTACACGCCGAAGCCCCTCGGCATGGAAGCGCGCATCGCCGAGCGCCTCGCCCGCTGGCGCGAGCTGCGCGCGCAAATCCAAGCCGGGAAAAAAATATAGCGGCTTGCCGGACGCGCCATCTTATTTTGCCGCAAGACAAGCATGGTGTCATCAAATGGGTTGGCATGCTGCACGCCACGCCTATTTTCAAGCGCCATGAAGCATCGTTCTCCACTGGGTTTCGGCAAATTTCCACCTGGCACAATCATGCCATCGAAAGAAAACCAGCCTCGTGGAATTGGCATTCTGCTTCTGGCCGGATTTGCATTTCTGCTCGGCGGCGCGTATGTCTTCCATAGGGAGGCATTCATTCCATTTAGCGAAGTCTGGTCGGCACGGAATTGGTCGCAAGTACCGTGCGTGATTGTCGAAAGCAAGCTGGCAACCGAGTCTGCCCCCGAGGGAAGCGTCCATCATGTCGTCCACATGGTTTATGAATACGAATATGAGAACGAAAAACACCGGGGAACACGTTATCATTTTTCACCAGGCCCGGTATCATGGCCCGAAGATCCCCAATCCATCGTGGCGAACAATCCGCCGGGAAAGACCACGGTTTGTTTTGTGAACCCCGCCGCGCCATTCCAGTCAGTGCTCAATCACAACGCTCCGTTGACCGCGTGGATTGCCCTTCCGTTTGGTGGCACATTCATGCTTATCGGGGTTGTGAGTATCGGTAGATGGCTCTGTTTTTGGATTAAAAATGACGGCACGGATCGTATCCCGGAAAATACGAAGAACCGGGAGACGGCACCCGGCACCCGGTTTGAAAAATCACAATGGACGCAGTTGCTGCCACGCAGCCAAGAACGGACAATCCTGCTGCTCTCCACCTTGGGCTGGAATGGGATTGTGAGTGTTTTTGTTATTCTCACTCTGTCGGGTGAGATGGGAGGTGGTTATATTAACTGGCTGTTTGCTATTTTTCTCATTCCCTTTGTTGCCATCGGACTCATGCTTGCGGCAACAACCGCCGGGATGCTTGCGCGCTTGTTGTTTGGCAAATTCACGGTTGCCTTGTGGACAAACAAGACCCCGCTGCCCCAAGGAGAATCAATCGCCTGCTGGTATTCACTCAACGGCGATATCTCCCGGATGCAACGAATACGCATACGGCTCATCGCTTCTGAAATTATTCCAGAAAACCCGCGAGAGGAGGGGTATTCCATCACGTTGAACAAACTGCGCTGGAAAACGCACAACGTCGTGCTGCTCGATACCGCTTTCTTCCACCAGGAAGGCGTGCATGATCTGCGTATTCCTGAAAATCTTCCCGCTTACTCGAAAAGAAATTATCCATTGGAATGGTCGCTGCATTTCATCGCGCGCGGGTTGCTATTTGATTTAATCGACGAAATCTACGCGATCCGAATCGCTGAGAAACAAGGTGGGACTCCATGCAATAATATCAACAATAAAGCCTGATTTTCTTGGACCATTGGCATGAGGCATTTGGTTGTTAACAAAATAGGCATAAACCCAAAATGGCCTGATGTTACGATGAATTGCCATCCATCACGAGGAATTGCTTTGCCCTGTCCGCTCATCCTTCCCCCCTCGCCTCGAACGAGCCGTCGGCGCGCTTGGCGATGTGGCGCTTCAGCTCCAGCATCATCAGCGTCGCGGAAATCTCCGCGGCCTTGCGGCCGGTTTGCGCGGCGATGGCGTCGGGCGTGGGCATCGCGCCGCCCGCGAAACACGCCATCACCGCCGCCTCCGGCCCGCTCAACCCGGCGGCGTCCACGCCCGCCGCGGCGGCGCCGGCGGCGTCGCCCGCCTTCGGCGGGATGGGCTTCGGGCGCAGGCCTTCGAGGTAGCTGAGTTCGTCCAGGATGTCGTCCACGCTCGTGAGCAGGGTCGCGCCGTCGCGGATGAGCTGGTGGCAGCCGCGGCTGGTCGCCTGATCGATGCGGCCGGGGACGGCAAACACATGCCGCCCCTGCTCGCCGGCGAAACGCGCGGTGATCATCGAGCCGCCGTTCACGTCGGACTCGACCACGATCACCGCCTCGCACATGCCGGCGATGATGCGGTTGCGCATGGCAAACGTCTGCCGGTCGGCGCGCCGCCCGAAGGGAAACTCCGACACCACCGCGCCGGTCTCCATGACGCGGCGGTAGAGTTCGAGGTTCTCGGGCGGGTAAACGATGTCGATGCCGCAGCCGAGCACGGCCACGGTTTTCCCGCCGGTGGAGAGAGCGCCCTCGTGCGCGGCGGTGTCGATGCCGCGCGCCAGCCCGCTCACCACGCAGAAGCCGAGGCGGGCGAGTTCGGCGGCGAATTTTTTCGCGACCGCCTGCCCGTAGAGCGTGGTGCGGCGGGTGCCGACCATCGCGATGGCGGGCCGCCCGAAGTCGTAACGGCCTTTCCGATACAGGCCGGCGGGCCGGTCGTGCAGTTCGCGCAGCGGCTTCGGGTAAATGTCGTCCTGCATCGTGACAAACGACACGCCGCCCGCCGCCATGCGCTCCTCCTCGCGGGCGAGGTCGAAGTGCGCGCGCCAGTTGGCGATGGACGAGCTGGCGGCGGGGCCGATGCCCCGGACTTCCTCAAGGCGCCGCACCCCGGCGGCGAACACCGCGCGCGGGTCGCCGCCGAGGCTGTCGAGGAGGCGGCGGATGGAGACCGGGCCGATGTGGGGCAGCGCATTGAGCGCGAGAAACGCCTGGCGTTCGGTGAGGATTTTTTCGGGGACGTCCATGATGATGAGGGGAAGCGCTTTTGTCACTTGCTACTTGGCACTTGTTACTTGGCCGGCGGCGGCGCCGCCGCCGGCGACCGGCACGTCTTCGCGGAGGACGCCGGCGAGGTGGTCGAGGAGCCGGGTGATGTTGACGGCGCGCTGGCCTTGGGCGCGGGCCAGGCGGTCGGCGGCGAGGCCGTGCCAGACGGCGCCGCGGCAGGCGGCGAGGAGCGGTTGCGCGGGCGTCTGCGCGAGCAGGCCGCCGATGAGCCCGGCGAGCAGGTCGCCGCTGCCGCCGCGCGCAAGCACGGGGCCGCCGAAAAGCGAGTGCAGCACGGTCGCGCCGCCGTCGTCGATGCGCGTGACGGGGCCTTTTAACACAACAACAACGGCGCCGGCGCCGGCTGTTTTTTGAAATTTGGGATTTTGAAATTTGAGATTTTTTTGGGATTTGGGATTTTGGGATTTGGGATTTGCACCCTTTGCATCGTCACCGGTGCCGGCGATGCGCGCAAATTCGCCGGCGTGCGGCGTGAGGATGCGCGGGGCGGCGCCGGCGCCGACGATGGAGGGGCGAAGCGCGTCGGCGTCGAGCACGAGCGGGACGGCGGAAATTTTCGCCAGATCGGCGGCAAGCGCGAGCGTTTCGGCCTCGCGGCCCAGGCCGGGGCCGGCGAGCAGCGCGGTGGCGCGGGCGGCCCGCTCGCGGAAGAGGTGCGCGCCTTCGGGCGCAAGGCCGCCGCCGGGTGTCTCCGGCCAGGCGACCCACATCGCCTCCGGCGCGCGCGCCGCGCACGCGGCCGCCAGCGTTTCCGGGACAAACACCGTGACGAGGCCCGCGCCGCTCCGCAACGCGGCCAGCGCGGCCATGAGCACCGCGCCGGGACAGCCGCGCGAGCCGCCGACGATGAAGAGGTGCCCGTAGTCGCGTTTGTCGGTGAGCGGCGGGCGGAGCGCGCGCAGCGGCGAGAGAACCGCCGGGGTGAGGATGGCCGCGGCGGGGGCGCGGATGGCGGCGGCGGCGATGGCGCGGTCATTGTTCGTCGCGTCGCCGTCGCCGTCGCCGTCGCCGGCTGTTTTTTGGAATTTGGGATTTTGGAATTTGAGATTTTTTTGGAATTTGGGATTTGGATTTTTGGGATTTGGGGCTTGGGGATTTGCGCCGCCGCCGCCGTCGCCGCCGGCACCGTCGCCGCCACCGGTGTTGTATTCATTGTTGTTGAAAAAGCCGAGGTCGAGATAACGCAGCCGCCCGACGGCGCCTGCGTTTTCCCCGGCGAGCGCGGGGGATTTCACGACGCCGGTGGCGTAGGTGAAATCGGCCTGGAAAACATCGGGCGTGCCGAGTCCGCTGGGCAAATCGACGGCGGCGCGCAGGCAGGCGGGCGACGCGTTCGCGCGCGCGAGGAGCGCGGCGACCCGCGGCTCGACGGGCGGGCGGAACTGGAAGCCGAAAATGCCGTCAAGGATGATGTCGTAGGGCGCGGGCGGCGCGGGCGACGCGGATGGCGCGGACGCTGCGGGCGGCTCGGCTTTCACGGGCGGGACGCCCGTGTCACGCGCGGCGTGCGAGAGTTCCCGCCACGCGCGCAGCGCGAGCGGACGCAGCACGCGTTCGCCGAAGACGAGGCGGGTCTCGATGCGGGCGCGCGGATGTTTTTCGTGAATGAACTTTGCGGCGAGGAGCGCGTCGCCGCCGTTGTGGCCCTTGCCCGCGAGCACGAGGATGCGCGGCTCCGGCGGAAGCGGGCCGATTTCCTCGAAGTCGCGCAACACGGCGGCGGCGATGGCGCGGGCGGCCTGCTGCATCGCCGCCCACTCGCGGGCCTCGTCGCCTCCGAACAAGGCCGCCTCGAAGCGCGCGGCGCCGGCGGTCGAAAGCACGGGGTGCGCGACGGCGGCGAGGTCTGAAGGCGCAGCGGCGGCGAGGCCGGGAGGCATGGCGGTGGCGGGACTGGGAGCGCGGACATTCTTGTCCGCAATTTTGTCCGCGACTTCGCCGGTGATTCCGCGGGCGACTTCGCCGGCATTTTCGCCGGCGACTTCGCGGGCAGGAATGCCCGCGCTCCCAAGAGACTCATGGGCTCCGGTCACGCTGGAGGATTTGCTGGCGGGTGTGGTCATCGGGCGTTGGCGGGTGGTGGCGCGGACGTCGCGGGCGCGGCGGACGACGCGGACGGCGCGGGTGGCGCAAGCGTCGCGGGCGCCGGTATTGCAATGGTGGCTGCCGGGGTTGCCGCCGGCGTGGCCACCGGGATTGCCGCCGGAGCAGCCGCCGGCGCCAGCGGCACGGGCGCGGCGGGCCTGGCTGCCGGGGCTGTTGCCGGCGGCGGCGCCAGCGGTGCCAGCGGCGGCGGCGGCGGCGGCGCGGCGGGTCTGCTCCGCCAGGCATCCAGACGCTGTTGCCGGCGGCGTTCCTGATACGAGGCGGGTTCGGTGAGCCGGATGGGGGCGTCCGGGTCCACGCCCTCGGTGAGCACGGGGCGCGTGAGGCGGTCGAGCAGGCGGTAATAATAAACATCGCCGTTGCGGAGCACTTCGATGCCGGTGCCGTAGCCTTGGGTCGCGGGATTCCAGAGCACGATTTCGGTGAGGTCGTGCTCCCAGACGGCGCCGGCGCCGTAGGCGCGAAACACCGCGTCGATGGCGAACAGGCTCATATGCGCATCCCGCCTCCCCGCCGCGGACGCCCCGCCGCCGCCGCCCGCGCGGACGCCGGCACTGGCACTCCCGCCGCCGGCACTGGCACCGTCACCGCCACCGCCGCCCGCGCCTTTGCCAGCGCCGCCGCCGGCGGCATCCGGTGCGCCGCCGGCGTGCGCCGCCGGCGCCGGCGCCGACTGTTTTTTTCCGCGCCGCTCCTCGAAAACACTTTGCACGCCGTGGAAGCCGATGCCGCCGAGCACCACGCCGAGCATGATCCAGGAGGGGATTTTGGAGAGCTTTTCACGCGAGGGCTGGCGGGGGGAGGCTGGCATGGGAGGTTTGGAAATCTGTTTAAAGGACGCTTCAAAGGCGCAAAGGGCGGGAGTCGGGATGCGGAAGGGTGGTTCTAAAAATCAATTCGCATGGTTGGCGGCGCGGAGGACACGGCATCGGGAGGAGTTGTTTTTTTTGGGGGATTCTAAAATCGGTCCGCCGCTGTTTGCGATGGTTGTTTTCGAGCCCCCGCCTCGCGGGGCGCGGCCGGATGACCCGGCGGGGCGGGAGGGGCCCGGCGGCCCGCGGATTCCACGGGCCAACACAGGGCTTTTGAATGCCGGCCTGCGAAATCCGTGCAGTCCGCGGACGGTTTTTCACAAAGGAGTTTGAGTTTTTATCCGCGTTCATCTGCGTTCCGTTCATCCGTGGTTAAACCAACCGCGGTTAAATTCAAACCTCCAACTTGAACTAAAAAATGCCCGCGCCGCTTCCAGCACCGGCCATCCCCGGCCAGCCGCTCACCGCGCTCGCCCCGATGCAGGACGTGACCGGCCTCGCGTTCATGCGCGTGGCGGCGCACTGCGGCGCGCCCGACTACTTCGTCACCGAGTTTTTCCGCGTCCACGCGCAATCGCGCCCCGAGAAACACATCCTGCGCGCCATCGACGAAAACCCCGCCGGGCGCCCCGTCTTCGCGCAGCTCATCGGCGCCGACATCGCGCACCTCCTGCGCACCATCGACGCGCTCCTGCGCCACCCCGTCGCCGGCATCGACCTGAACCTCGGCTGCCCGGCCCCGAAGGTTTTTAGAAAAAACGTCGGCGGCGGCCTCCTGCGCGAACCGGGCAAAATCGCAAAAATCCTCGCCGCCCTCCGCGCCGCCGTGCCGGGCCTGCTCACCGTGAAGATGCGCATCGGCTTCGAGGACACGGGGTGCTACGACGCCATCCTCGACCTGGTGAACGAGCACCGCATCGACCTGCTCGCCGTGCACGGCCGCACCGTGCGCGAACTCTACCGCGGCGAGGTGCGCTACGACGCCATCGCCCGGGCTGTCGCGCGCGTCCGCTGCCCCGTCATGGCCAACGGCGACATCACCTCCGCCGCCAAGGCCGCCCGCGTGCTCGCCGGGACGCGCGCCGCCGGCGTGATGATCGGCCGCCACGCCATCCGCAACCCGTGGATCTTCCGCCAGTGCCGCGAGCACTTCGCCGGGCGCCCCGTCACCCCCGTCACGCTCGCCGACGTGCGCGACCACATCGACCGCCTCTACGACGCCACGCGGCTCCACGCCGCGACCGGCGCGCCCGTCCCCGAGGCCGCGCGCGTGGCCCGCATGAAAAAATTTCTCAACTTCACCGGCCAGTCCGTGGATGCGGACGGCGCGTTTTTGCGCGACATGCGGCGGGCCGCGACCGCCGCCGGGTTGTTCGCCGTGTGCGACCGCCACCTGCTGGCCGAGCCCGCGCGCGAGTTTGCCCTGGAGCCCCACCCCGGCCTCGTCGCCCGCCCGAATTGCGAATGAGAAACTGATGTTGCGCGGCTCCGTCGTACCGCAGACTTCCAAGTCTGCTTCGAAGCTCATGCCTGATTGCGGGTTTGCGGCCAGGCGTGAGTTTTTAAGCAGGTTTGGAAACCTGCGGTACGACGGAAATGCGTAACATCAGTTTCAAACCTGCTTTTTCTGCGTGACGTTTGAAAGGGAACATCCGATTCCGGG
>JAITDF010000643.1 GCA_031282705.1 Opitutaceae bacterium
AAAAGCCTGCCAAAAGACTGGCTGCCGCGTAACATCAGTTTCTCTTTATCTTTTCGTCAGGAACGAGCAGGGAGTTCCGGGCGAAGCGGAAAGCCTGACAGGAGAAAGAGGAAAGAGGAAAGAGAAAGATTCCGGCGGTGACATCACCTCCTGTCGCACCCTTCCCCCGCAACATAAGATTGACCGCCAGGACGCCGGCTTATGTGGTCAGGCAATCATGGCAAAAGCGGTGACGATGAAGACAATCGCCCGGCAGGCGGGGGTGACGGAGGCGACGGTGTCGATGAGCCTCGCGAACAATTTCCGCATCCCCGAGAAAACCCGCGCGCGCATCCAGGCCATCGCCAAAAGGCTGGGCTACACGCCGCATCCCTACGTGTCGGCCCTGCTGCGCCTCCGCCGCCAGGGCCGCGCGGTGAAGGACCGCCCCGTGCTGGCGCTCGTCAACGCGTTCGACCGCATCGACGGCTGGAAAAACGCCGAGGGGCCGACCATCCGGCAGATGCGCGACGGCGCGATCGAACAGGCAGCGTTGCGCGGCTACAGGGCGGAGGAATTCTGGCTGCACCGCGACGACATGTCGCCGGAGCGTCTGAGCGAGGTGCTGCGCGTCCGCGGCATCCGCGGGCTGCTGCTCAGCCCGCTCGCCGAGGGCGCCGCCACCCCGGCGTTGAAATGGGACTACTTTGCCAGCGTCTGCCTGAGCGTGCCGCTCGCGCCGCTCACCATCACGACCGTCTGCAACGACCATTTCCTCTCGTGCCTGCGCACCGCGCGGGAATGCCACCGGCTGGGCTACCGCCGCATGGGCCTGGTGCTGAGAAGAATGCACCGCGAACGTTTCCAGGGGCGCTGGGACGGCGGCATGCAGGTCGCGCCGTTGCTGCTGCCGGAAATCAAGCTCGTGAAGACGCTGCTGCTCGAAACCTGGGATGCCGGGGAGGAGTTCGCCGCGTGGTTCCGGAGCGAGAAGCCCGAGGTCATCATCTCGCCCGGCGCGGAGTGGTTTCACCCGATGCTGGCCCGGATGGGTGTCGCCGTGCCGGGCGATGTCGGCCTTGCCGGGCTGGCCTGCTCGCGCATCGGGCACGAATGCAGCGGCGTGTATCAGGACGGCCGCGCCATCGGCGCCACGGCCATCGACACGCTGGTCGCGAAGGTGGAGCGCTTCGAGCACGGCCTGCCCGAACAGCCGGTGAACATCATGCTTGAAAGCGTCTGGAACCCGGGAAAAACCCTGCGCGCGCTCTTTTGACCGCGGAATTTAGGTTAACTTATACTCAATACTTAAACTGGCGGCGAAGCCGACCCGCTGCCGCCCCTTCGGGGCTGAAACGCTGCGTCCCTCCGGGGTTGAAAAGGTCACCCGCGGTCTCCGCTTCGCGGTGGCGCGATGTGAAATCCATTCAAAACAGCGGGGAACCAAAACGCATGACTCTCGTCATCGCGCGCGGGGGCGGGCCGGGCCGGGAGGGAGGCGCGCGGTTTGTATTCAAATACCAACTACGGCTCGGCGAGCACCGGCTGGATGTTCAGCCGGACGCCGCGCCCTTCGGCCTCCGGGTTGTTGATGACGCGGCAAAGCATTTCGAAGGCCTGCGCGCCCATCATGTCGGTGCCGATATCAATGCTCGCCGGTCGCGGATCGAGTCCGGCGAGATACGTGAATTCGTTGCCAAAGCTCACGATCGTTACGTCCTTGCCGATTTTCACCCCGCACTTGTTCAGGATCGGGTAGAGATACGCCGTGATCGCATCGTCGGGGCAAAACAGCCCGGTCGGACGCGGACTCGACGCGAGCCACTGATCGACGAGCGGTTTGAGAATGGCTTCGCACCATTGGTGCGGCTTGAGCGAGTCTTTTGGAACAAGGCGGCCCGTGTAACGCACGGTCTTTTTGCCGAGGATGGTTGCGTATGCCGTAAACGCGTGCAGGCGCACGTCCATCACGTGGTGCTCATACGGGTAAAACGCCCCCAGATATTCGTGTCCGCGCTCGATCAGGTAACGTGCCGCGAGTTGCCCCGCGTCTTCGTTGCCCGGCATGACCATGTTGAGGGGGAGCTTTGGGTGCGATGCGATCCACACGGTGGGCACCCCCTTCAACATTTCGGCCACGGCCTCGGAGATTTTTTCACCATAAACCAACACGCCCGCCACCCGCCCTTTCTTGATGCACGGCGGCAGCAGCGCCGGCTCGTTGCCAAACGCCACAACAACATCGAAACCGTGACGGGCGGCGGTTCTTACGACGGCGCGCAGTTGTTGTTCGTATAATTCAGCCGTGCTCAAAAAATTATCGCCAGTCTGCAGCAGGCAGATTGTGCCGTTGGCACGAGGGAGGACTCCCTGGGCCGCCGCCGAGCGCGCACGGCGACGCGGCGTTTCCCCGGACTTGCAAACGATTGCCTCGATTGTTTTCCGCTTGGCCTCCGACACGCCAGAAAGCCCGTTCAATGCACGTGAAACTGTGGCCGTTGAAACACCGGCCATGCGAGCGATTTTTTCCAAAGAGATGGTTTTGCCCATGGACAAGACGGGATTCTGTAATTACCAGAACTGAAAGGGCAATGAAAAAGGTTACCCGCTGCTCCCTAATTGCTTAAAAAGCAGGAGATGCAGGGCCGGAAAACTGGAAAACGTAAAAACCATGGAATCCAGAATACCTTCGGATCTTTTGTTTTTTCCTCTGTGCGCCGGATTCCGCTGTGCCTTTGCGGACACTTCCTTACGGCAAATTTTGACAGTTGCCAATGCTTAATTTCAGAAAAATTATCTTTTTTGCTTGACGCAATTACTTTTTCGATTTAGCGAATCATTCCATTACAAGCAGCACCAGTGTTTTTCTAATCCTTAAATTCTCCTCGTATGAAACCAACACCAGTGTCCTCCCCCGCCGGCATCAGCCGGCGTAATTTCATCAATGCCGCCACCGCCGCCACCGCGACAATCGCACTCGGCGCGCCCTTCATTTCGCGCGCCTGGGCCGCGGCTGGCGCGAAGTCGCCCTACCGGAATCTCATCCCCGCCACGCGCAAAGTCCGGCTCGCCTGCATCGGTGCCGGCGGGCGGGGCTACTCCGATCTCACCGGTCTTGCCAATGCCGGTGCGGAAATCGTCGGCCTTTGCGATGTGCATTTCTCCCGCGCCTCGCGCGCCTTCTACGAACACCCGAACGTCGCGCGCTACCGGGATTTCCGGCAAATGCTCGACGAAATGGGCGGCAAGATCGACGCCGTTTGCGTCGCCACGCCTGATCACATGCATTTTCCCGCCGCGCTTATGGCCATTGAACGCGGCAAGCATGTTTACGTCGAAAAACCTCTCACGCACACCATCGGCGAGGCGCGCATCCTGAAAGCCGCCGCCAAAAAGCACTGCGTCGTCACCCAGATGGGCAATCAAGGCCACGCCAACGAGGGCACGCGCCTCGCGAAGGAGTGGATCGAGGCCGGCGTCATTGGCCATGTGCGCGAAGTCCATGGCTGGACCGACCGCCCCGTCTGGCCGCAAGCCATCCCTTGGCCCGGCAAGGACACCAGGGAAACGAAAGACGACCCCGCCACGCTCGACTGGAACCTGTGGCTTGGCGTCGCGCCCGCCCGCGAATACATTCCCAACATTGCCCCGTTCAATTGGCGCGGTTTCTGGGACTACGGCTGCGGCGCGCTCGGCGACATGGGCTGCCACACCATGGACGCGCCATACTGGGCGCTCAACCTCGCTGGCGATTGCAAAGTCACCGCCGACCAGGAAGGCGGCACCGTGGTCTGCGGTCCGAAAGCCTCCACCATCACCTACGAATTCCCCGCGCGCGGCTCACTGCCGCCGGTCAAATATGTCTGGCATGACGGCGGGCGCATCCCGTCCGCTCCCGTGGAACTCGGCGCAGACGGCAAACTCAGCGAGGGAGGCACGCTCTATTTCGGCGACAAAGGCATCCTGTATTCGCCCGACGACTATGGCGCCGCCATCAAGCTCCTGCCCGAGTCGCGCATGAAAGAATTCACCCATCGTCCTCCGAAAAAATACGACCGCGTGCCCAAGGCCAATCCTCACCGCGAATGGCTCGCCGCCATCCAAGGCGGTCCCGTGCCCGGTTCCAACATTGCGGACCACTCCGCCGGGCTCACCGAGTTCGTCTTGCTCGGCAATCTCGCCCTGCGCGCCGGCAAACCCATCCATTGGGATTCCACCCGCGGCGTCTGCGCCGGTCTGCCCGAAACCCAAATCCTCATCCAGAAAAACTACCGTGTTTATTAAGGCCATGCACCCCATGAAAAAAACTCTATCCGCCACAATCGCCTTCGCCGCCGCATGCGCTGCGTCCGTCGCCGCCCCGTCCGGCGGCATCGAACCCGGGCTGCAAGCCCGCACCTTTCGCAACATCACGCTTGCCGAGGCGCTCGACCGCGCCGTTGCGATGAAAATCAAAAACGTCCAGGCCTGCGGCGGGCAGAAAATCTCGCCCGAAAACGACGAAAAATTCGACCACAACATGAGTGAGGCCGCGAAAGCCGCGGTGCGCGCCCTCTTCGAGACGCGCGGACTCAAGCTCGCCAGCTACGGCGTCGTCACCGGCAAAAATGAGGACGATTGGCGCAAAATCTTCGCCTTCGCCAGGGAGATGGGCCTGCTCGACATCGCCACCGAACCCATGCCCGAGGACATGCCCCTTGTCGCGAAGCTCTCCGACGAGACAGGCGTCAACGTCGCCATCCACAACCACCCGCCCCCGGCGCGCTGCCACGACCCCGAAGCCGCCCTCGCCGCCGCCAGGCCCTATGGCAAAAACATCGGCCTGTGCGCCGACACCGGCCACTGGGCGCGCAGCGGCCATGACCCTGCCGCCACGCTCCGCAAAGCCGGGGGCCGCATCATTTCACTCCACCTCAAAGACCTCACCGAACGCGGAGTGAAAACCGCGCACGACATGCCTTGGGGCACCGGCGCCTCCGACGCCGCGCTGCAAATCCTCGAACTGCGCCGTCAGGGATTCCGGGGTATCGTTTACATGGAATACGAATGCGTCGTGCCGCAGAAGCAACTCGACGCCGAGACTGCCGCGTGCGCCGACTGGTTCCGCCGCGCCATCGTCGCAAGCGACGACGATCTGCGCGCCGGACGCGTGCTCCCCGCCGGCTACGTTGACGAAAAAAACGTCGGCCTGGAATGGGCCGGCAAACGCGGCTCCAAATCCGAACGCTGGCCCGCCCCGCAACCTCTCTTCGCCGCCGACCTCTCCAACGCCGACATGAAACCCGGCGCATGGGAATACCAGGACGGCATCCTCAGTGCCAAAGGCGGAGGCGACATCTGGACAAAGGAAAGCTACGGAGATTTTGCGTTAAACCTCGATTTCCGCTGTGAGGAAAAAAGCAACAGCGGCGTCTTCCTGCGATGCAGCGACATCGTGGACTGGCTGCATAGTGCGATCGAAGTGCAAATCCTGCAGGGCGACACGCCCTCGGACAAGGGGCTTGCCGGCGCCATCTGCGACATCGCCGCGCCGAGCCGCCAAGTCGATATTGAGCCGGGCAGGTGGTATCACTTCACAATCATCGCCCAAGGCCGGAAAATCCAAGTCGCCATCGACGGCGAGCGCGTGATAAACATCGACCTCTCACAGTGGAAGGAAGCCGGAGAAAACCCGGACGGCACGAAAAACAAATTCAGGAAAGCATATGCCGGGATGTCAAAGGAAGGCCGCATCGGCCTGCAATATCACAGGCACCCGCCCGTCTTCTTCCGCAACCTCGTTGTCGAGCGCATTGAGGCCGCCACGGAAAAGAAATGATCGCGAACAGACACGGTTTTAAAAACCAGAATGAAGCCATGACGAAAACACGGAAAAGACAGCGCGGCGGCGTCCATACGCACACCTCTGCGTCCGCTGACACCAAGACGGAGGCCATAAAACGTGCGTTCCTATATTCCGCATTCCCCCATGCGGGTTCTCCACGCCACCGCGCCTCCGTTGAAACCTTGACTGATATTTCAACAGTTTGATTACACATAACTCCGTTCGATATTGCGCAATTGAAAGCCAATGGAATTTTTTGCCTTATTGCTGTAATTGTATATCCGTGCCAATCCCTCCCCCCCGCCATAATCTTCGCAACATCATGCTTCTCCCTCCCTCAAATCCAAACCCCCGCATCCCCGGCTCCTTTCCAGCGGGCCGCAGAACACCCCGGATAACGACATCCCTCGCGATTCTCGCGCTCGTGTCGTCCGCCGTTGCGCCGCGCGCCCCGGCACAAACAACCGCGCAACAACAACCGCCTCCCGCCGCCGCCGCGCAAGGCTTCGGCAGGCTCTCGGTCACCGTGACCAACGCCGACACGCAGCAGGCCCTTGAAGGCGCGCGGGTTGAAATCGCGGGCCGCCTGCTCGAAGCCTACACCGGCGAATTGGGTGTCGCCACGTTCGAGCGTGTGCCGGCCGGCCAGGTGCAAATCCGCGCCTCCTACACCGGCCTAGATTCCCAGACCCAATCGCTCGAAATATATGCGGATGATCACGCCTCGCTCGACATCAACCTGCGCGCCGGGGTTTACAAACTCGCCACCCTTACCGTGACCGGCGAACGCGAGGGCAACGCCGCCGCGATCACCAGCCAGCGCAACGCCCCCAATGTGAAAACGGTCGTCTCAATGGACGCATTCGGCGACCTCGCCAACCAAAACCCCGGCGAAGTCCTCATTCGCCTGCCGGGCATCACGCCCATCATGGGCGGTGAGGGCGAGGTCTTCGCGGTCAATGTCCGCGGCATGGCGCCGAAATACAACAGTGTCACGGTTGACGGGACCAGGGTTGCCTCGAATGCGCCGCTCGGGCGCGAATTCCGTTTCGCCACCATGGCGGCGGGACTCTTCGGCGAGATCGAGGTCATCAAGGCGCTCACGCCCGACGTGCCCGCCGATTCGCTCGGCGGCACCGTGAATCTCAAAACCAAAACCGCACTGAAGATGCGCGGCGGGCCGGAGTTTTCCTACCGCGCGGCCGCCAAATGGCAGCCGGGCTTCTATGATTTCATACCCCGCCGCCAGCACCACCGCCTCAGCCCCCAATTCCAGCTCTCCTATCGCCAGCTCTTCAACGCATTCGGCGGCAGACGCAACCTGAGCGTCACCGCCGATGTCTCCTATATGCTCAACCGCATCGGAACCCTCACCTCGAATGTGGATTATCAGTTCACGCTCGATGATCCCGCCTATATGTTCCGTTATCATACG
>JAITDF010000679.1 GCA_031282705.1 Opitutaceae bacterium
CCGTTCTCGTTCCCTCCATTCTTTCCTCTTTTTCTTTATCTATCTTCGTCAGGACCGGGCAGGGAGTTCCGAGTGAAGCGGGAAGACTGACAGGAGAAAGAGTAAAGAAGAAAGAGAAAGACTCCGGCGGTGACATCACTTTCTGTCGCACCTCAAAAAATGGCGCGGGGCGCGGGGCGTAGGGCAGGGGCGGAGCGCGGGGCGCGGGAGGCGGGGGGCGGGGATGCCATCACTTTGGACGGCGCCGCGATGTGGACGGCGCCGGGATGGCATGATATCCGCTAAAGGGGGACAGGGACGTTTTTTCCCGGATTATGGCATTTCTCCCAAATGATTCTGTCGAACTCAGGCACCTGTTTTATTTTCAGGCCGTGGCGGACGCCGGGGGGTTCACGCGCGCGGCCGCGATAATCGGCGTCCGGCAGCCGACGCTGTCCTCGCAGATAAAACAGCTGGAGCACGAGTTTGGCGTGATATTGTTCCACCGCACCCGGCGGATGTGCCGGCTGACCCCGGCGGGGGAATTGCTGCTGGTATGCGTGAAGCGCTTGCAGGGCGAGATGGTCAATCTGAGGCGCTCGCTGGACGACTTGAACGGCCTGCGGCAGGGGGACTTGACGGTGGCGGCGCTGCCCGTGTTCTCGCATTGGGTGATGCCCAGGGCGGCGGCCCGGTTTCACCTGGAGTATCCCAACATCAGGATGCGCGTGCTGGAAATGTCGGTTGACAACATGGAGGCGGCCCTGGTGCGGGGGGACGTGGAATTGGGGCTCGGCTGCATGCCGGCGGGGGAAAAAAGCCTGCGGGCGCGGCCGTTGTTCGAGGACGAGCTGGTGGCCGTGGTGCGCGAGGATGACAAACTGGCGTCCCTGGCGGGCGGCGGGCGAAACGCGGAACTCATGAAAGCCCTGCTCCAGCGCCCGATGGCGGTCTTCCCCCACGGGCACGGCATGAGGACGATCATGAAAAACACCTTTGCGGCGATGCGCCACGCCGTCCGCTTCGCACTGGAGGCGGAGCCGGTGAACGTGCTGCTGGAGGTGACGCGCCAGTGCGGGTGCGCGAGCATCCTGCCCGCCTCGGCCTTGTGGGGGATGGGCGGCGGCGACGCGCGGCAACTGGCGGTCGTGCCTCTGGGGCACCCGGAATTGCGGCGCCGGATCGGTTTTCTGAGCCTGTGCGGCGTGCGCCCGCGCCCGCCCACCGAAGCCTTCATGTCCATGACGCGGGACGTGCTGGCCGCGGCCCGGGGGCCGGCGGGAGGCTGCAAACTGGTTGACGAACCCAAAATGCCGCCTCCCCGCAAACGGCGTGCGCCCCGCCCTGGCGCCCCGGCGGACACGCCCGGGGCCTGAAAGCAAAGGCGGCGGCGGCCCGGCGGCTACCCGGAGGCGCGTCCGGCGAAGAGCGGGCGCATCGCGGCGCCGAGCCGGTCTTGCAGCGCCTGCAACTTGCGGTAGCGGGCGGCGCGTTTTTTGTCCGGCAGCGCGCGCGTGGTTTCATCCACGGCGACGATGCGGGCGGCGAGCCCGGCGAGCCCGGTCCCGGCGCGGCCCTCGCGGAGGGCGCGGCACCAGGCGGCTTGGAGCGCGCCGCCGAGCGCGGCCCCCTCGTCCTCCTTCATCGCGACGACGGGCACGCCGAAAACATCGGCCATGATTTGCCGCCAGACGGCGGTTTTCGCGCCGCCGCCGGTCACGCGGATTTCACGCGCCTTCACGCCGAGCGCGGCGAGGCGGCGCAGCCCGTAATTCATGCCGAGCGTCACGCCCTCCATCGCCGCGCGGGCAAAATGGGGCGCGCTGAAATTGGCGGCGGCGAGCCCGAAGAGCACGCCGGCGCCGTCCGGGACGTTGGGCGTGCGTTCGCCGGCGAGGTAGGGGAGCAGCAGCAGCCCGTCCGCGCCGGGCGGGGTGCCGGCGACGGCCCGGTCCATCGCGGCGTGGTCCTGGTTGAACAGCGCGCGGACGTGTTCGGTGACGGTGGTCACGTTCATCGTGCACAGCAGCGGCAGCCAGCCGCCGTCGGATGAGCAGAAGGCGGCGATTTCGCCGGCGGGATCGACGACCGGCTTCGCCGCGCGCGCGTAGATGGTGCCGCTTGTGCCGAAGCTGGCCGTGACGACGCCGGGCGCGACGGTGCCGGTGCCGATGGCCCCCATCATGTTGTCGCCGCCGCCGGCGCTGACGAGCACTTCGCCTGGAAACCCGAAACGCCGCGCCAGTCCGGGGCGCAGCACGCCGGCGGCCTCGCTGGAGGCGGAGAGCGGCGGCAGGAAATCGGCGAGGTTTTTGTCGATGGCGGCGATGGCGGCGGGCGACCATGCGCGCCGGCGCACGTCCATGAGCGCGGTGCCGGAGGCGTCGCCGTGCTCCATGAAATAGTTCCCGGTGAGGTGGAGATTCAAGTAGTCATGCGGGAGCAGCACGTGGCGCAGGCGGCGGTAGTTGCGCGGCTCGCGCCGTTTCAGCCAGAGAATTTTCGGCGCGGTGTAGCCCGGCAAAAAGGGCAGGCCGGTTTTGCGCAGCACGGCCTTCGCCCCGCCGAGTTTTTGGGTGAGCAAACCGCATTCGCGGACCGTGCTCGTGTCGCACCAGAGTTTCGCGGGCCGGATCACGGCGCCACCCGCGTCGAGCGGGACAAAGCCGTGCTGCTGTCCCGACACGCCGATGCCGCGCACGCGGGCGCGCTGCCCGGCGGTGAGCCGGGCGGCCATGCCTTCGAGGACAAGGTCGAGCGCCGCCGCCCAGTCCTGCGGGTGCTGCTCCATGTGGCCGGCGGGCAGGCCGGTGATGAGCGCGTGCGGCGCGCGCGCCTCCGCGAGGACCGCGCCGCGGTCCAGATCAAGCACGATGCCTTTTGTGCTTTGGGTTCCCGAGTCGATGCCGATGTAGAGGGACATGGTGTTGTATGATAATGAACTGATGTTGCGCGGAAGCGTCCGTTCTCTTTCCTCTTTATCTTTATCTCTGATGTTACGCGGCAGCCAGTCTTTTGGCAGGCTTTTG
>JAITDF010000680.1 GCA_031282705.1 Opitutaceae bacterium
AACCAATCCGCCGGCGCAAAGCCAAGAGCGTTTCGGCGGCCGCCCGGAAATAGGGTGTAATTGCGAAAGGTAGCAGAAGTTAACAAGCCAAAATAGAGAATTGGGGACAAGAGAATTAGGGACAGGTTAAAAATGCCGCCATGGGCCGGGAGCCTAGGCTCCCGGCCCATGCCCTGGGAGCGTGCGAAAGTGTCACACCCTTAGCGAGACATGTGTTACCCTCATAGCGGGACAATACACGCCGAGACCGCCCTGCCAAAATCTGCCGACTGCGTCCCATCAGTGAGTAAAACAGCCGCCGCCGCCGGTTTGCGTGGCGTGGGCGACCCGCCCGTGTTCCGCGGTGCACCGCTCAAAAACATTGGCGGGTCGCCGCCGCCGCCGGCCTGCACAACGTCGCGGCCGGTTGCCCGTGCCACGCAACCCGCCGGCACCACGCAACCCGCCGCCGCCGCGTCCCATCAGTTCTCATTCCTCCCATTTCTCTCATTTCTCTCATTTCTCCCATCCCCCATATCCGGCCCCTCGCCCGCCCTCCTCTTCCCTCCTCCCCCCTCCCCCCTCCCGTAATTTCAACTTTTTAATAAAAGTCTGTTTGACATCGGGGAAAAACATGGTTTTTACATATGGGCATGTTCACCTTTCGTACTCCCGACGGTCATGAAGATGGTCCTCATCCGGTGGAACAAATCAAAATATGGATAAGGGATGGTTTGCTTTCGCCGCATACGCTCGCAGTCAAGTCCGGTGAGACGACTTGGAAAAAGTTGTATTCCTACCCGGAATTCTTCGCGGTCGGCCCGACCCAGCCTCCCTTCGTGTTGAACCCGGATGCCTCGACCTCCCGTTCGGGCGCGCCGTATTACACGCGCATGCCCATGCCGGTCCCGTCCGGGGGCATGGGAGGCTCATTCGGTGGTGCGCATGCCTCCATGCCCTCAAGCGCCACGCCCCTGCCCATCCCCCCGGTCGTGCCGCCGGGCGAGACGCGAATCGCCCTGCCGATGGACCGGATAATGGCGGGGCTCGTTGACGGGCTGTTCTGGATGGTCAGCCTGCTGCCCACGTGGTTCTGCCTGACGCTGTATCACGCCGCCAAGGTGCAGAATTGGGCGTCCTTGAACTGGTTGCTCATCTTCCCTTGGGCCGCGGGGATTTGCTGCTTCCTGGCGCAGGGATGGATGCAGGCCTCGCGCGGCCAAAGCATCGGCAAAAGCCTCCTGCGCCTGCGCGTCGTGTCCGCCACCGGCAGCGACGACGAGCCGCCGGGGTTTTTCACCGGCGTGATTGTGCGCTGGCTGCTGATGTGGGTGTTTTACGTGGTGCCCATCGTGGCCTTGGTGGATTTCATCTTCCTCTTCCGCGACGACCGCCGGTGCCTCCACGACCATCTGGCCGGCACCCGCGTCATCGCCATGGACGAGTAAGCGGCGCCACCGCCGCCGGCCCCGCCCCGCCTCGCGCCCGACGCCTCTCCACGCCGCAGCAGCCCCTGCGCTTTGTCCGCCTCCGCCTCCTCCCTCCCGCCCGCGTCACCCCTCCCGCGTCAGCCGCCGCCCTTGCGCACGCGCTCTTTTTCGTCCTCGCGCTCCTCTTCCAGCCGCGCGCGTTCGCCGGCGATCTGGCGGCGGATTTTCTCCACCTCGTCCCGCTCCCCCGCGCAAAGCGCGGCTTCGAGCTGCTGTTTCAAAAAAATCTCCCGTTCGGCGATTTTTCCGGCGTAGATTTTGTCGATCTCGGCCAGACGCGCCTTTTGCGCGCCGGTCAAGGGCGTGGCGGCCGCCGGGTCGGACTTGGCGAGACGTTCCATGGCGAGTTCGTAGGCGCTTTTCATGGCGGACAACCCATGCCCGGTTCCGGCCCGAAGGCAAGCGCGCGCGGACGGATGCCAAACGGATGCGATACTTCCCCGCGCGAGGAGAACAGGCCTGGCAGGCGCCCCGCGCAGCCGCAAATCCCGCCCCCCGCCCCCCTTCCCCTTGAAAAAAACGCGCCGAGGCAAAAAGAGTTTGAAGCGGCCCGCCCCGAATCTACGATTTCCTCTTTTCGTCCCATGCAGCCGCACGGCCCAAAGCGCATCTACACTCCCCGGTCGCTTGAGTTCTGGTTTGAAAAACTGGAGTCGGACTGGGCGCGGTTTTTCAGCGCCAGCCAGCTTGACGAGGGACGCCGGATTTACCGCGACGGCGAGGTGCGCGAACTGGAGTTGACCGACAAGGACGCCATCATCCACCGCCGCATCCAGAAAAAGGACGAATACACCGTCATCGAGTGGGAAAACGGCCGGCTCCACGTCCGCTCCTCCAGCACCGACCAGGAACTGGCCGGGGCGCTCGCCGTCGCCGGCTTGCACGAAATCGAGGAGCTGGTTTGCGATGAAGTCTCCCCGATTCCGCTCGAAATCACCGGCTTGCCCGCCGCCGACGCCGCCGGTGCCGCCGACGCCGCCGGTTCCGCCGGACCAGCGGACGCCCCGCCCGCCCCGCCCGGCCCTGCCGCGCCCGGAAATGCCACCGCCCCGCCCGCAACCGCCCCGGCCCCGCCCGCCCCGCCCGGCGCCCCCGACGCCAGGCCTCCCGCCCCGGCGTCCGGCCCGGCGCGCGCGCTTCTGCTCGTTTTCACCATCCAACCCGCCGGACTCGCCTTCGAGGCCTTCTGGCAAAACCCCGACGGCTCCCGCGTCCCGGCGCTCGGGCAGGCCGCCGCCGACGCCGCGAAATCCCCGCCCGCCATCACCTCCGCCGAACGCGCCCGGCTCATCGGCCTCGCCGCCTACTCGCGCAAGGCGCACTTCTCCTACGACCAGAAAACCGGCGTCTATCTGCTCGGCTCCATCGGCGCGCTCCCCGATTTTCTCCGGGCCATCCTCCCCGCCTGGAAACGCCTTTTCGCCATCGAAATCGCCGACGACGTCGCGCGCCTCCTCGACGGCCCGCGCGCCTTGGAAATCGAGGCGGTCGTCTCCACCCGCCCGGCCGGAAAATCCGGCGCCTCCCCCGGCGCGGGCGGCACCCGGCCCGTCGGCGCGCTCGACCTGCACTGGATTTTCAAGGCCGGCGAACGCCTCCTCTCCGACGAGGAAGCCGCGCTCGTCGCCCGGCGCGGCGCCCAGCCCACGCTGCTGCCCGGCGTCGGCATCGTCACGCTCGCGCCCGGGCGCGCCGAGACATTCGAGCAGTGGCAGCGCAACCTCGCCGATCTCGCCGGCCTCGCCGCGCCCGCCGCCACCGCCGACGCCGACGCCGCTGCCGCCGCCGCCGGCACCGACGCCGCCGCGCCCGCCGCCGCCGCGCCCGCCGCCGCCGCGCCTGCGCCCGCCGCGCCGCCGCCCTACCTCGTCTTTTCGCTCTTCAACGACGCCCGCCTCAAACTCACCCTCTCGCCCGAGCTCGAAGCCTGGCGCCGCCGCGTCCTCACGCCGCCCGCCCTTTCCGCCACGCCGCCGCCCGCCGCCGGACTTCCCGCGCTGCTCCGCCCCTACCAGCGCCGCGGCGTGGAATGGATGCGCCACCTGGCCGACAACGACTGCCACGGCCTGCTCGCCGACGAGATGGGCCTGGGCAAAACCCTCCAAGTCCTCTCGCTGCTCGCCTCCCGTCCCGTGCCGGACAAACTCTCGCTCATCGTCTGCCCCGCGAGCGTCGTGCCGGTCTGGCAGGAGGAAATCGCGCGGTTCTTCCCGCAGTTCACCGTCGAGGTGCTGAAAAACACGCACGACTTCGCGGGCGGTTCCCAAGCCGGCCCCCGGCCCGGCGGCGTGCTCTGGATCGCCAGCTACGCGCAACTCCGCCGCCACCACGGGCAACTCGCCGCCACCGGTTTCGCCTACGCCGTGCTCGACGAAGGCCAGTTCATCAAAAACCCCGACGCCAAGACCACCCGCACCTGCTTCGCCATCCGCGCCGCGCACCGCATCGTCCTCTCCGGCACGCCGCTGGAAAACCGCCAGCTCGACCTCTGGTCGATCTTCCGCTACCTGCTGCCCGGCCTGCTCGGCACCCGCGCCGTCTTCGAGGCCGCGCTCGCCGCCGACCGCGAGGGCACGCTCGCCCGCATCCGCGCGCAAATTGCCCCCTTCATCCTCCGCCGCACCAAGCGCGAAGTCGCCGCCGAGCTCCCCCAAAAAGTCGAGATGGAGCTCCCCTGCCCGCTCACCGACGTGCAGCGCGCCGAATACGCGCGGGTCTGCGCCGAGGGCCTCGAACGCCTCGGCGACGACATGGGCGCCGCCCTGCGCAAACGCAGCTTCGGCTTCCTCGCCCTGCTCACCCGCCTGCGCCAGATTTGCTGCGACCCCGACATGCTCCCCTGGCTTCGCGCGCCCCTCTCCGACTCGGGCAAAATCAAGCTCCTCGTCGAGAAACTCGCCGAAATCATCAGCGGCGGGCACAAAGTCGTCATCTTCTCCCAGTTCGTCATGCTCCTCGAACGCGTGCACGAGGCGCTCGCCGCCGCGCATCCCGACCTGCCGCGCTTCGAGATCACGGGCATGACCGCCGACCGCCTCAAGCCCGTGCAAGCCTTCCAGAACACCGCCGGCCCCGCGGCGATTCTCGTCTCGCTCAAGGCCGGCGGCACCGGCATCACGCTGCACGCCGCCGACTACATTTTCCTGCTCGACCCCTGGTGGAACCCGGCGGTCGAGGAGCAGGCCATCGACCGCGTGCACCGCATCGGCCAGACGAGCACGGTGTTTGTCTATCGCATGGTCACGGCCGGCACGATCGAGGAGCGCATCCAGGCGTTGAAGGAGACGAAGCGCGACCTGTTTGAAAAACTCGTCGGCGGCCTCGGCGGCGACTTCGACCTCACGCAACATTTCTCCTCCCTGCGCGACCTCCTCCAGCTCACCACCAGCGAGCTCGTCGAGCCCGAGGCCGAGTTCGCGACGATCTGAGAAAACAGGGCAGGATATAATCCTGCCCCCTTCAAAATCCCGCCATGTCCGAAAAGCGGAACTCGGTTTCGGCCACGGGTTTTTCTCTTTTTGCGTCCCATGTGACGAGCATCCAACGGACGGCATCGCGGGAAAGAATCATCACGCGTCCGTAAACTTGATGCCGGGCCAAAACCTTCGCCGATTCGCCTTCCTCGGCGAAATGAAACTTGGGGTCCGCCAGCAGCGCATGGTCCTCGGTTTTGCGTTCGCGGACGCCGATGATGAAATCGGGATAAAAACCGCGCCCGTCGGGCATGAGCACATTCACCGCCCAAGGCTTGCGCGGTTCGTTCCGGTGCCACCAGAGGACGGTTTCGTTTGGCGCGTTGTCCAATGCTTTCGCGAAACGGTTTTCCCAATCATTCAGGCCGTCCGGGTAAACGCCGTAGATATTCCTGGGAGAGGTCGCGAGCGGGGCGTCGGCGACCATTTCATCGGGCAGCGGCTCCTCGGTCTCCTTGATTTCCGCGTGCCTGGCGATTGCCGCTTTCTGGGCGTCCCAGAGTTTTTTGGGATCAATCGCGAGGATGGTGTTCAGAAACGCCGAAACCTTTTCCGGGGCTTCCGCCTCCTCCATGCTTTCCTCGCGCATCAGGACGGCCAGTTTCGCCATCAGTGCGCGGCGCAATTCGCGAGGGTCGAAGATTTCGTTTTTGCAAAGCGCCTTGCGCGCAAGATGCGCGGCGCTTTCAGCCGAAAGGTCGGCGGCAAAATTATACTCCTCCTGTGTCGCGCGGGTGAAAATTTCGAGGGTGAGTTTTTTGACCGCCACTTTGTTTTTCATCGCATCAAAGAGGTCGCGAATCGAGACGGTGAATTGCCGCGCGCACTCCTCTTCCGTGGCTGTATTATTGCCGCTGGCTTCCTGGGTTTTGAAACGGCGGGGGGCTTCCGCCTTCAGCTTGTAGCGATATTTCCCAGCCGGCCCGGCAATGCCCGCGGGAACCGTGTCCTGACTGTTGTTTTTGATTCCTGTTTCGCTTCCGCCCGCGCCGGAATCGCCGCCCGCAAAAAATGTCCCAAAATCAAAATCATCCGTTTGCCCAAAATTGCCGGCGGGCGCGGTTTGGCGGGCCGCGACGGAGGCGGAATCGCCGGCGATGCCGGACGCGCCCGCCAATGCAAATTCAACCTGCCCATCGGGTGTGACCGTGCCGATGGTGGCGGCGTTGTTGTCCACACGGAGCACGACGGTTGCGGCGCTGGCCTTGGCGTATTCGGTTTGGATGGCATTGATGCGCTGGCCTGCCTTGCCGAGTCCGTCCTGCGCTTCGAGGTCGGAGAGAAAAACGTAACCGTGATTCAGTTCCTCGGGCAGATTTCCCGCCTGGGCGCGGCCTTGCAGCAAACGATGCACGCGCAACAAACGCCCGATGAGTTGCACGCCGAAATCGGCATCGCGGCTGGCGCGCATGGAGACGAGCGTGAAGGCGCGCGGCGCGTCGAAGCCGAGGGCGACGGCCATTTTGAAAATGAGCACCTCGCGTTTTTCGTCATTGGCAATCGCCAGCAGGCTGTCGTCCGGCTCGGCGGCGGTGTGCACGGCGATTTGTTCCCCGGCAAAGCCGTGGCGCAAGAGGCGTTCCTTGATTTTCTCGATGCTTTTTTCCCGCGAATCCGCCTGCACGAGCAGCAACGGCACGAGCGGCACTTTGAGTTTTTCGAGCCGCGCCTTGAGATTGCGGTGCGCCTTGACGCCGTCGCGCAAGGCGGTGGCCTGCAAGTCCACCAGTTTCGTCTTCAACGGATCGGTCACGCAATAGGCGGCGCACTTGACGCCCGCTTTGATGAGCCCGGCGGCGACCGCATCGGCGCGGCTCACGCGGATGCGCTGGAGTTCCGCGATGCCCATCGCTTTTTCAAACGCCGCCACATCGGCGTCGCCGGGCGTGGCGGTGATGAGGATGGTGTATTCAGGCCGCAGCACCTCGTGGAAAAACTTAGCCGCCTGCGTGTCCTGCCCGAAACCGTGGTGCGCCTCGTCCACGATTACGCCGATGCGCAAGCCCTGCGCGCGGAGACCTTCGACAAGCATGTCGATGGACGGCTGGCTTTCGCTTTCCCTGCGGACGTTGCGCCGGTCTTTCACGCGCGTCGCGACGGTCTGCCATGTCGTGACAAAAGTGTCGCCCGTGCGGCTCGCTTCGTTGGCGCGATCGGTGGCGAGGTCGCGCAGGCGCAGCCCTTGGAATTGCTCGCGCAAAAACGCCTCCGTCTGCCCGACGACGCCCTTGAACGGCGCGAACCAAAACCAGACAAGATTTTCGGCGCCGGTGAATTTTTCCACAATGCAACCCGCCATGAGCGTCTTGCCGGAGCCGGTCGGCGCCTCGATGAGCAGGTAGCCGTTGTGATTGACCGCCTTTGCGCGGCCGGCGGCGTCCGCCCCGGCGACATCGAGCAGCCGCTTGGCGGCGGTGAAGAGCGAGACACCGCTGGCAACAGCAGTTTCCTGAAAAGTGCGGAGAGTTTTGATGCGCATGAATGGTTTTTGCTGAGTTGGTTTGAATTTTAACGTCCTTCTCCCGAAATAATACCCCAAACGTCTTTGTAGTCCTTGGCTGTTAATGGAGAATTTTGCGGACACGCCCTATTCCACATTTCAATGTCTGCGGCGGTTATAAATTGGCGGACGGCACGAACGTTTGGAGTGGTGCCGCTCGTTTGTGTGGATTCTCTATAACATTCCCCTAAATTTTCGGCAATGGAGCGGGGAACTCCGTTCATACGCATCAACACACCCGCCTCGGTTTTGACTCCATGATAAATCATGGCAGGCAAGAGATTGATATAACGCTTCTGCTCCTCCGATAATTGGTCGAAGTTACCTATTCCGAGTCGGCTTATCGCGGACAATCCCCACGTGCCATTGTTGATTAGATTACGATAAATTGCTTTGCAGGCTTTGGAAATTGCAGCAGTAATATCCATGTTTCCTTTTTTGAAATAAGCAGTGGCAATCTCTTGAATACTTCTTCCATTGACCCAATCATTGGTTATATTTGCCAGATGCCTTAGTTCATTGCCATCGGATTTTATCTCATCCAAGCTCTTCCTCAACTGTGGAATTTTTAACATGATTCCATAAAGATCGGACATGCCACCTGCATTGCCAAATAATTGATTCACGGAAAAATCGCTTGGAGTTAGATTTCTCTCCAGAGTTTGAATCCCCATCAATGCCCGACCAACACCTTCATATGAAAATCCTGTCATGTCCGCCATCGCGACTTG